>CALFEW010000574.1 GCA_937958365.1 uncultured Chloroflexota bacterium
TGTTGACGCAGCACTACATGATGTTGCAGCGGAATTTGCTGTATACGGCCGTGACTCGCGCCAAAAAGCTCGCCATCCTGGTGGGCACGCGCCGGGCCATCGCCATCGCCGTCAAGAACGACAAGACCACGGAGCGGCACACTGCCCTGGATTGGCGATTGCAAAAGTGAATAATCTTTCCCCAACTCCCGACGACAACCTACCCTGGCGCGCCGTGTTGCCGTGGATGGGCGTTTTGTTGCTGCTCATCAATTTGCCGTATCTGGCAGCCTGGCTGCTGCCGCCAGAGGGCAAGCAGTTTGTGGGCACATTTGTTAACCCGGATGACCTGGCGACCTACCTTTCGGCAATGCGGCAGGGGGCGGGAGGCAAGTGGTTGTTCCATCTCAATTTTTCGCCGGAGCCGTGGCAGCCGAAATTGATGCTGTTGCCTTATCTGCTGGTGGGCAAGGTGATACGGCCGTTGCCCGGCTCTTTCCTCTTTTGGTTCCACTTGTTTCGGCTGGTGGCCGCGCTGCTGGCGATGAGTACGGCCGTTGCCTGGGTTCGCACCCTGTTTCCCGGCCAACGACGTCTACAATACACCACCTGGCTGCTCATCTTTTTCGGCTCTGGTCTGGGCTGGTTAATGGCAATAAGCGGACTGGCGACACGTTGGTCGGGCCTGCTGCTGGATTTGGGCGGGCCGGAGTGGTCGGCGTTTATGGCTTTGTTCCACACACCCCATTTTGCTCTGGGATTGGCGCTGGAAATGGGGTTGATGACGGCCGTTATCCGCATGACCGTTGGGCAGGGAAACGGCCGTTGGGCCATCCTTGCCGCACTGATCGGCGTGGCCGGCGGCCTGACCTATGTCTACCACATCCCGGTCTATGGGCTGGTCATCGGCTTATATTTACTCGGCCTGGCCGTGCAGCAGCGGTGCATCCCCTGGCGGTTGTGGGCCAACGGATTGGTTGTGCTGCTGCCGCTGCTGGCGCTGCTGGCCTATTACGCCCTCGCTTCCAATCAGGACCCCTACTTTGCCAACTACGCCCGCAACGAACACGTTATCCCACCGCCCGCCTTGTTATCTGTCCTGGTGGCGACAGGCATCCTGGCGATTTTAGCCCTGGCGGGCCTGCCAGCCTGGCGCGCCCATGGTTATTCCTGGTTGCCGCCGTTGTGGATTGTGGGCAACCTGATCGCCCTCTACGCGCCGACTGTGCAGTTTTCGGGCCGCTTTACCCTGGGCCTGATGGTCCCGGTGGCCACGCTGGCGGCGGTGGGATTGGAACAAGCGACGCTGCCCTGGCTGGAGAAACGGCCGTTCTTCGCCAGATTCGCCCGCTTGACGCCCACCCCCACGGCTACGTTGCGGCGCATGTTTCTCTATTTAGTGGTTCCGTCTACCATTATCATTCCCTTTTTGCTGGTGAAAACGGCCGTGACTACCCCCGATTTCCCCACCTACATCCCCAGTGCTGAAGCCGCGGCTGCCCGTTGGCTCGGTCAGGAGGCGCAGCCCGACGATATCATCCTGGCCTATTATCCGATGGGCAATTATCTGCCCCGCGAAACAGATGCCAGATTATTCGTGAGCCAACTTGATTTCACAACTGATCTGTCAGGCAAGTTGACTCAGGTAGAGCAATTCTGGCAGCCGGGAACCTCTCTGGCATGGCGGCAGGCGTTGATTGACACCTGGAGCATTGATTACATTTACGAGGGGACTTATGAACGCGCATTGTCCCAGCAGCCGGTGGATTTGCCGGGCGACATCGTGTACGATCGGGGTGGTGTAACCATTTATCGCCTTAACGATTAGTATTACAACCAGACTTCTGCGTTAAGTCATATTGAGCGCAGCGATGCATCCCTAAAACCTGGCCTGCCAGGGAAGTTTTGGTTAATGCAACACCGTAGGCTCAGAATGGCAAGGTCTTGTTGTCGTATTAGGAATGTGGTCCATGAGCCGCGAACGAATCGAACGCCTTTATTTTGTCACTGCTTCGGAAAACAAGTTCAACGATTACCAGTTTTTGCTGGGCAAGTTTGCCGACCTGTTCTGGTTCCGCCATCACGTCGAAGATGTGGTGACAACCGACCTGGACATTCTCATCCGGCGCAAAGTAGAGGCCATCCGGCCCCGGCTGCCCTATTTGCCCTTTTTGGTGGAACAGACCAACTTGATGATTCACGCCTGGAAGAATTTGCCAGGCAACGTGGCCGGTTTGTTTATAGACGGCGTAGGTGTGGCTGGGATTTGCAAGATGCTGGATACGTTTCCTGACCGGTCGGCCACGGCCGTTACCAAACTCGCCTATCACGCTGCCGACGACCGGGTGACTGTCTTT
>CALFEW010000575.1 GCA_937958365.1 uncultured Chloroflexota bacterium
ATGTCATGCTGAGAGCCTGTGCTGAGGCTGCCGAAGCATCCTCCGAAGCATCCCGTTCAGTTTTACTGACCAACACATGGGGATTCTTCGCTCCGCAGACTCCGCTCAGAATGACATGTCTGTAGCAAAATCTTATCGTTTTAAAAAGTGCAAACATAGTGGAGGTTTTTAGAGTGGTCCAATCTCCAAGATTGGACCACTCTTGTCAACGTTTACGGTCCGGCGAACGTTTCTACCGGGTCGTAGCGATCGAAGTAATGGTTGGGGTCGGAGGTGTGGACCCACACCCACAAATCGTTGGGGGCGTTGGCTGACCAGTTGAAGACCCATTCAGCGTCGCGGGGGGGCATGTTGATGCAGCCGTGGCTGTGTTTATAACCGAAACGATCGTGCCAGAAGGCGCCATGCAGGGCAATTTCGGTGACGCGATCGATGTACATGGTGTGGGGCACGTCTTCGATGAAGTAATAATCAATTTTGCCTTCTGCGCCGGACATTTTGGTTTTCTCGTGGCGATCCCAGACCTGGAAAAGCCCTTCATATGTGGGCCAGCGGTTGAGGCCGCTGGAGACAAGGCCGGCGTAAACCATGCGGTCGCCGACGTAGGCGGCCATGCTTTGCTCGTAGAGGTCCACTTCGACCCAGTATTCGTCGGGACCAATTTCGGCCGGGCGCTGTTCGATTTCGATGATGCTGACGTAGGTCTGGCGCATCCAGTAGCCGCTGCCGATGTCGTACCAAATCCAGCCTTCGTCGTCTACCTGGGCGTCGAAGACTTCAAAGAAGGTATAACGGGGCAGTTTGGGATCGCCGGGGGTGGGTTCCGCGCCGGGTTCACGACTGGGCCAATAGTCCACGAGCATCCAGCCAAACGGCCGTTCCGGTTGCTGATGGACTTCTACCCCAGAAAAATCCGAATCGTCATGCACGCGCAAATCTTCGGCGCGCACGTATTCGCCTGGGTTGATCACGTACCACCGACCGCCGTCCGTGCCTTCTATCCACCAGGAGAATGTGACAAACAGATACCCATCACCCACGTTACGAATCGGGGTGGAGGCTGTGGTGGGTTCCGGGTAGACGTTGATGTTGTCGTTCAGACGGGCATATTGTTGGGTAGGAATAAAACTACCTACCGGGGACTGTGGTTCCACAAAGGTTGGCTGAGAAGGTTCTGCCTCGCACACCAGACCGATATTGTCTGTGTATGTATAGCAGTTGGCTGCCAGAGCAGGCTTTATCATGAAAAACCAGGTGGCCGCCAGCACCCCACATACGGCCGTTACGCGCAACAATCGCATCATAAATCAAACTCCTCTACAATGAATCTCAAAAATCAATGCCGCTAGTTTACCTGACATTCGGCGAAAAATCCCGCTTTCTGACCGCTGAAAGACATCCGCCGCTGCCATTTTGAATAATACCACGATAAAAATGGGGCAAACAGACGCAAAACTTACAGAACGATGAGAGATTTGACCTGTCCCTACCGTGCATTATAGTTTGCGAAAAGGTATAACTCCGAAGCGAAAAACACAGTATCAGGGCTTCAGGAAGATGGAGGAAACATGACAGACAGGTATCAGGGCGAGTTGGATTTGCAGGAATTTCGTCAGACAGGCCACCAACTCGTGGAGTGGATCGCCGATTATCTGGCGCACCCGGAGCAGTACCCGGTTTTGTCGCGCAGCCAACCCGGTGAGATTAAGGCACAACTGCCAACGGCCGTGCCCGACGAGCCAGAACCGCTGGCGGCCATTGTCGCCGACTTTGAAAAGATTATCATGCCGGGTATCACCCATTGGAACCACCCCAGCTTTCATGCATATTTCAGCACGACCGGGTCTGTGCCCGGCATTCTGGCCGAGATGCTGATTGCCGCATTGAACGTCAACGGGATGTTGTGGCGCACGTCGCCGGCGGCTACTGAATTGGAAGAGGTGACATTGCACTGGCTGCGGCAAATGTTGGGCCTGCCGGCCGATTTTGCCGGGGTGATTATGGACGGCGCTTCGATGTCTAGCATGATTGCCGTGGCCGTGGCCCGCGAGGCGGTGGCGGGCCTGGACGTGCGCCGGCAGGGGTTGGCCGGTCGCAGCGATGCGCCCCGGCTGCGCGCTTACATCTCCGATCAGACACATTCCTCGGTGGAGAAAGGGGCGATTGTGTTGGGCATTGGGCAGGAAAATGTGATCAAAATTGCCACCGATGCCCAGTTCAGGATGATACCGGCGGCGCTGGAAACGGCCGTTCTCCAAGACCTGGCCGCCGGTTATCGCCCATTCTTCGTTTGCGCCACCGTGGGTACCACTTCCACCACCAGCATAGACCCCGTGCCGGCCATTGCCGACCTGGCCGAAAAGTATGGGCTGTGGCTGCACGTGGATGGCGCGTATGGCGGCATGGCGGGCATGGTCCCGGAGCAGCGCCACTTGCTCGATGGCGTGGCGCGGGCCGATTCCTTCGTCACCAACCCGCACAAATGGCTGTTTACGCCGATGGACCTGAGCGCCTTTTATACCCGCCGCCCGGAGGTGTTAAAGCGTGCTTTTAGCCTGCTGCCTGAATATCTACGCAACACGGAAACCGACGCCAACGCTGTGATTGATTACATGGATTATGGCGTGCAGCTTGGCCGCCGTTTCCGCTCGCTAAAATTGTGGTTTATTTTGCGCGCTTATGGGCAAGAAGGGTTAATCGCCCGGCTGCGGGAACTCATGCGGTTGGCGCAGTTGTTCGCCGGATGGGTAGACGCCGCGCCCGATTTCGAGCGCATGGCGCCTACACCGCTGAGTACCATCTGCTTCCGCGCCCATCCACGCGGCCTGGACGACCCGGAGCAGTTGAACGCGCTGAATGAACGGTTGATGACGGCCGTTAACAGCACCGGCGAAATTTTCCTGTCGCACACAAAACTAAACGGAGCGTATACCCTGCGCCTGGCTATCGGCAACATCCGCACCGAAGAAAAACACATCCGGCGCGCCTGGGAATTGTTACAAGAGTCAGTCGAGTAGCTGGATAGTCGAGTAGCCGATTACTCGACTAAATCGGGCATAAAATACGGCCGCAGCCGCCGCAGTAGGCCATTTCGCCCTGTTCAGCGGCTTTCACTCTGCTGACCGAAACGGTCATAAAACAGGCCTGGCATTCATTGCCTTTCAGACCGGCGACGGCGACGCCGCTTTTGTGCTGCTTGACGATGGTATCATATTTCGCCAGCGAATCGGGGGAGAGAAGCGCCACCTGCTTCTCGCGGTCGCCCATCAACCGGTGAAGGCGCAGCGCTAATTCTTGCTGTTCGCGCTGCCAGTCGGCTATTTTTTGCTGCCAGCGCGCTTCTATCACTGCCAACGATTTTTCTGCGGCTATGTTTTCCGTTTCCGCGTCTTCTAACAAGACCATCGCTTCCAGGATTTCATCTTCCAACGCCTTGCGTCGTCGTTCCAAAGCGGCGATCTCTTGCTGTAACTCAGAGAGTTCTTTGGGATTTTTGACGCTGCCGGAATAAAGACGATCTTCGGACCGTTTGGCTTTGTCGTTGAGGCCTTCCAGTTCCAAATTCAGGTTTTGCCGGTTGCTTTGCGCTTTACGCAGCGCTTTAACGGCCGTTTCCGCTCGTTGACGGGCCGTTTGCAGTTCGGTCAATTCCTTTTGCGCCCGCAGCACCTCGCCCAGGCGTCGTTTTTTCTCTCGGATTTCGCTATCTATTTGCTGAAGGTGATAAAGCGCCCGTATTTGTGCCATCTACTTAATCCTCTTCTTCGATTCATCTGATCCCACGAGTAGCAAAATTGTAACACCAAACCGATGGTAAAGCTTACAGCTATTAGCTTTTTGCCGAACGGCCGTCAATCAGGTATATATCTTCCCCGCAATGTTTGAGAAATGGTTCACACTCGAAGAACAACCCTACAGCGAAGATGACGCCGCCTGGGACGCCTTTGTCGCCGCCCATCCGCAAGGCAGCATCTTGCAAACCACCCACTGGGCACGGTTGAAAAATCGTTTCAACTGGTCCTCGCAGCGTGTGTGGTTAAGGCAAGACGGCCGTTTCGTCGCCGGCGCGCAAGTGCTGTTCAAATCGGCTGCTCTGGGAACGGTTAAAATGGGCTACGTCCCCCATGGGCCGCTGATGGACTGGCAGAACGAAGAGCAGGTGACCGTGCTGCTCAACCAGATTGATTATGCCGCCTACCAACGCGGGGCCGGGCTGGTCAAAATCGAACCTCTGCTCTGGCAGGCGCAGATGCCGTCGGCCGATTGGGCGGCCCTATGCGCCCGCCACAACTTGCTGCCGGACACCGACACCATTCAACCGCCCAACACCGTGCTGATTGATTTACGGCCGTCTCTGGACGACATCCTGGCGGCCATGAAGCAAAAGACCCGCTACAACATTCGCCTGGCCGAGCGCAAAGAGGTGACGGTGCGCCGGGGAACGGCTGCCGACCTGCCCGTGTTTAACGCCCTCATGCAAGTCACTGCCCGGCGTGATGGTTTTGGCGTACACGATCCACAATATTACCGCTCGGTGTTCGAGCTGTTTGCGCCTGACGAACATCTGGCTTTTTTCGTGGCGGAATTTGACGAACGGCCGTTAGCCGCCATCATGGTTTCGGCCTACGGCGGCAAAGCCATCTATCTCTACGGCGCGTCCGGCGACGAGGAACGCCAGCGTATGCCCACTTACGCCTTGCAATGGGCCGCCATCCAATGGGCCAAAGAAAAAGGCTGCCACACCTACGATCTTTGGGGCATTCCCGACGCGCCAGAAGCGGAACTGGAGGCCAATTTCTCGGAACGAAGCGACGGCTTATGGGGCGTTTACCGCGCCAAACGGGGCTACGGCGGCCAGATTCAGCGCACCGTCGGCGCTGCCGACCGCGTTTACAACCAGTTAGTCTACAAACTCTACCGTTGGCGCAGAAGCAGTTGATAGTTGGTCTTCACTAACAACTATCAACTATCAACTAACCATGTACCGAGCCTCAACCTTCAAGGAAGCCACGTCGCCCACCGTTTGGGGCCATGCCCTGGGGACGCTGCCCAATCCGCACCCGCTGCAAAGCTGGGCCTGGGGACAGTTCAAGGCGCGTTGGGGCTGGCAGGCGATACCTTTGCTGCTCACTGTCGCCGAGAACAAGTGGGAACCATTGGCCGCCGCTCTGGTCTTAAAGCGCCAGGTCCCGCGCCTGCCTTTTTCCATTTTGTACGTGCCCAAAGGTCCCATCCTCGATTACCACGATGGCGCTTTGCGCCGGGTGGCGCTGGCCGAATTGGAACAATTGGCCCGCCGCGAAAAGGCGATTTTTGTGAAGATCGATCCTGACGTGGTGAAAAGTTGGGGCGAAGAAGTGGAACGGCCGTCGCCCATCGGCCACAAATTGACGACAGAACTTGCCCAACGGGGCTGGCGCTTCTCCGCCGATCAGGTGCAGTTTCGTAACACCGTCGAACTGGACCTGACCCGCAGCGAGGACGACCTGCTGGACAGCATGAAGCAGAAAACGCGCTACAACATCCGCCTGGCCGAGCGCAAAGGTATCACCATCCGCCACGGCACAGACGCGGATTTTCCGGCCATTTTGCAGATGTACCAGGAAACGGCCGTGCGCGACCAGTTCGCCATCCGCCCCACCGATTATTACCTGGACGCCTGGCAGTCGTTTTATCAGGAGCATATGGCCCATCCCATCCTGGCGGAATATGAAGGAACGGCCGTGGCCGCCATCGTCCTCATTCGGTTTGGCAACCGGGTCATCTACATGTACGGCGCATCCACCAACGAAGAGCGCAACCGAATGCCTACCTACCTGCTGCAATGGGAAGCTATCCGTTGGGGCAAAGCCCAGGGCGCGGAAGTGTACGATTTCTGGGGCGCGCCCGACGACTTTGTCGAAACCGACCAGCTTTGGGGCGTCTGGCGCTTCAAACAAGGCTTTAACGGGCAGGTGGTGCGCCACATTGGCGCGTGGGATTATACGCCACGGCCGTTTTGGTATTGGGTGTATACGGCCGTCATGCCCAAATACCTCAACCTCCTCCGCCGCCGCGCCG
The DNA here is from genome assembly GCA_937958365.1 of uncultured Chloroflexota bacterium. Lineage (GTDB taxonomy): Bacteria > Chloroflexota > Anaerolineae > Promineifilales > Promineifilaceae > Leptovillus. The sequence goes on from CALFEW010000575.1 coordinate 6,061, forward strand.
CCAACGATTGACAATTGACGATTAACAATTGACAATTGATCAAGGAGCAATCAAACCATGACGCCCAAATATCCCGACCACGTAACCATCGCCCACCTGCCCACGCCTCTGGAAGAAATGCCCCGGCTCAGCAAACACTTGAGCGGGCCGCGCCTGTTTATCAAGCGCGATGATCAAACCGGCCTGGCGACCGGCGGTAACAAAACCCGCAAGCTAGAATTTCTCGTCGCCGATGCCCTGGCGCAAAAATGTGATTATCTCGTCACTACCGGCGCGCCGCAAAGCAACCACTGCCGCCAGACGGCCGCCGCCGCCGCCAAATTTGGTCTGGGTTGCAGCCTGATTTTGAGCGGTGAACAGCCGGTGCATGTCAGCGGCAACCTTCTCCTCGACCAGTTGTTGGGCGCGCACCTCTATTGGACCGGCCCGCGCACGCGCCAGGAAGTGATGACGGCCGTTGCCGCGGAACTGCGCACGATGGGCCATAAGCCCTACGTCATTCCCCTCGGCGGTTCTAACGTCATGGGGGCAACCGGCTACGTGCGGGCCATGGGTGAATTGGTCGGCCAGCTTCAGGCGCAGCGCATCAACGTGGACTTTATCGTTTTTGCCAGCAGCAGCGGCGGCACGCAGGCGGGCATTGTTTTGGGCGCGGCCATTTACGGCTTTCGCGGCCCCATCATCGGCATCAGCGTGGACCATCCTGCGCCGGAATTGCAAACGCAGGTGGCCGCCCTGGCGACGGCCACCGCCACGCATTTGGGGCTGGGCACGATGTCGCTGGCCGCTCAGATAGACGTCAACGATGATTACCTCGGCGATGGCTACGCTATCGTCGGTGAAACAGAGCGGGAAGCCATCCAGATGGTTGCCCAGATTGAGGGCATTTTGTTGGATCCGGTGTACACGGGCCGGGCGATGGGCGGCCTGATTGATCTGATTCGTTGGGGAGCTTTTACGCGCGGGCAATCTGTTCTTTTCTGGCACACCGGCGGCACGGCCGCGCTGCCTGCCTTTGCCGAACAATTAACAGTTAACAAATAACAGTGAACAGTTAACAGTTCACTGTTATTCGTTAATTGTTATCTCCGTCAGGGGGAAAGCGTTGTTCACGGCCGTTTCCACCCCCACCGGCAGCCGTGCCGTGGGGTCAGCCAGGTCATAGAGTCCCAACAAAAGCGTATAACTGCCCGGTGGCAGGTCGGCCGGGATGAGCAAGCCGTGATTGTCGCTGATGGTTTCGCCGGGCGG
>CALFEW010000576.1 GCA_937958365.1 uncultured Chloroflexota bacterium
CATTCCCTCAATAATAGTTGTTGATTTTCTTCTACCAATTGTTGAATACGATTCAGCTCATTTGCCCGGAACCCGCCACTTTGGTGTAAGCGGACCGGCGTCAGCCAGAATTTCGCGACATACTTGTCTCTTTGCACGTGAATATGCGGTGGTTCTACAGAATCACCAGAGTAAAAGAAGAAACGATAAGGCCCTATGCGTAATGTTGTTGGCATCTTGCTGGATATTATACACGACAGTAAAAAGCAACGGCCGTTCCACCCCAAAATCTTATAAACGGGCCGTACAGCAATCATAGCCAGCGCCACCAAAACGTGAAATAATAGAAACGTAGCACATTCACAATTCACAATTAACCATTCACCATTCACAATTCTCCAGGGAGGTAGCCCATGACCGATAAAGTGATCATCACCGCCGCCCTTACCGGCGTCTTAGCCACCCGGCAGCAGTCCCCATACATCCCCTACACGCCGGACGAAATCGCCGCCGAGGCGCGGCGCTGTGTCGAGGCGGGGGCCAGCATTGTCCACATCCATGCCCGGCAGGATAACGGGATGCCCGCGTATGACGTGGAAACCTATGCGCGCATTGATGAAGCCGTCAAGGGGCAATGCCCGGACGTCATCATCAACTATTCCACCGGGGCCATCGGCCTGGAACGGGAGACGCGCGTCCACCAGATTCGCGCTCTGAAGCCAGACATGGCCGCTCTTAACATGGGTTCGATGAACTACGCCATCTACTCGCGTAAGGCGAAGACCTTTTACCACGACCACGTCTTCGCCAATCCTTTTAAGGACATTCAGTATTTCTTAGAAGCGATGAACGAGGCGGGCACACGGCCGGAGATGGAATGTTTTGATACGGGCCACATCAACAACGCCCGGCCGCTCATAGACATGGGCATCCTCCAGCCGCCGTTTCAGTTCAGTCTGGTGATGGGCGTCTTGGGCGGCATTCCGATCAGCACGAAGAATTTGCTGCATCAGGTGGAGCAGTTGCCGGACAATTCTTTCTGGCAGGTGATCGGCATCGGCGCGAAGCAGTGGTCGCTGGTGGCGGCGGCGCTGACGATGGGCGGCAATGTGCGCGTGGGGTTGGAGGACAATCTGTACATGCCGAATGGCGACCTGGCGAAATCGAGCGCGGAAGGGGTGGAAACGGCCGTTACCCTGGCCCATCTCACCGGCGTTGCCGTCGCTACCGTGGCGGAAGCGCGGGAGATTTTACAGCTACCGGTCAAATAAAGATCAAAGATTGAAGATTTGAGCCATGAACTTTTTGTATTTGAATTCAGACAAAATGGGCGAAGGCGACCCGGAATTGGGGCGCAGGCTGCTGGCGATTTTTCTGGAAAAGCTGGCGGCGTCGGACGCGCAGATTGACGTGATAGGCTGTGTGAACAGCGCCGTTTCCCTCACCACGGAAGGCAGTCTGGTCCTGGACAGCTTGCAAACCCTGGCCGACCGGGGGGCGCGTATTGTCACTTGTGGGACTTGTCTGGACCATTACGGCCGTCGTCCCCTCTTGCGTATTGGCGAAGTCGGCAGCATGGACGGCACGGTAGCCATCATGATGACGGCCGACCGGGTGATACGGCCGTAACAATGAGGCGTTTCCTATGAATGCGATCCAAAAATTAGAAGCCCACTTACCCACCCTTTCCTGCGAATATTTCCCGCCGCGCAATCCCGCCGGTTGGAGCGCCCTCTACGCTACCCTGGCCCATGCCCACGACATCGGCCTCGATTTTGTCTCGGTCACTTATGGCGCGGGCGGCTCTACCCGGCAAAAGACGCTCAGCCTGGTGGAGCGTATTCAAAGCGAACTGCACATTGACACGATGGCCCATCTCACTTGCGCCGGACATTCCCGCGCTGAGTTATCGGTGATTCTCGATGAGTTGCAGGCCAGCGGCATTCCGGCGGTGATGGCTTTGCGCGGCGACCCGCCGCGTGGCAGCCACCATTTTGTGCCGCATCCTGATGGGTTTAACTATGGCAACGAACTGATCGCCTTCATTCAGCGCCATTATGATTTCAAAATCGGCTGCGCCTGCTACCCGGAAGGCCACATCGAATCGAGCGGCGTGCAGCAAGATATAGATTATTTGAAGCTGAAACAAGACTGCGGCGCGGATTTTGCCGTGACGCAGTTGTTTTTTGATAACGACGATTTCTTCCGCTTCCGCGATGCGGCGCGGCGCGCCGGGGTGACAATTCCCATCATTGCCGGGCTGATGCCGGTGACTGCAATTAACCAGCTTGACCGCTTCAAAACGTTGTGCGGCTGTTCTATCCCGACCAAACTGACGGATTGTTTGCAGGTTGAATCGAATGAGGAAGTGGTGGAGCAGGGTGTTCAGTATGGGTTGGCCCAGGCGGAAGGCTTGTTGGCCGGCGGCGTGGATGGTATTCACCTGTACACGCTCAACAAATCACACTCCTCGGCGGCAATTATTGAGGGATTACGGGCGAACGGCCGTTTACACTCTTTCCCTACACGACGCTCTTCCGATCTATCGGAAGAGCGTCGTGT
>CALFEW010000577.1 GCA_937958365.1 uncultured Chloroflexota bacterium
CACCTGGGGCTGAACACGTGGGCTGGCGTCGGCGCGCCGCCACCTGCGCCCGACAAAGCCCGGCTGTTGTGGTATGAAATTGTGCTGCCGGACGAAACGGCCGTAGACGCTCTGGCTGCCCGATTGACTGAGGCGGGTGTGGCGTATGAACTGAACGGCCGTGCCCTCCACCTGCAAGACCCCTCCGCCAACCACCTGCTCATCCACGCCTGACGCCATCAAGCCAAAGTCGGATTCCCCGAAAATTAGCGATCCTTGTGGCAAAAAATGAATCTTCTCGCAACAACCTGTGCCGTCGCTTGACGAACAGCTTTCATTGGTCGTAAAATAGAACATATGAGCGAGCAATGGATTCGGGCAAGTGAAATCAGTAATTACGTGTACTGCCGCCGCGCCTGGTGGTTGCAGCGGGCGCAGGGTTACGCTTCAGAAAACGTGCGGGAACTGAGTCAGGGCACGGCCTATCATCAGCAGCACGGCCGTTCCCTGGTCAGCGCAATCTGGGTCCGCCGGTTGGCTTATGGGCTGCTGTTTGTGCTGGTAACTTACGTTACCTTCCAGGTTTTGATGAGTACCCAGTAAGATACTGTTATGGGAACGACGGGTTTACTCCTCGGCATCGTCTTGTTACTGCTCACCGTGGGCGCGTGGTTGTGGTCGCGTGACCGGCGCGAGAAAAGCGGCGTGCCTGAAGGAGAGGTCATTTACGCCGATACCGGGGCCTGGTTTCCCAACACCAAGCCTTTATACGCCCCAAACTACAAATTGGTTGGCAAACCCGATTATCTGGTGCAGCAAGGAGACGGCAGCATTGTGCCGGTGGAGATTAAGTCGGGGCGCGCGCCCAGCGAACCCCACGAGGGGCACGTGCTGCAACTGGCGGCCTACTGCCTGTTGGTGGCGGAAAATTATGGGCAACGGCCGTCTTACGGCATCATCCAATATCAGGACCGCGCCTTTGCTGTGGATTTTACGGCCGATATGGAGGAGGATTTGCTGGACCTGCTGGCCGAGATGCATGGATCGCTGTTTGCCCAAGATGTAGACCGCGATCACAACGATTGGAGCCGCTGCCGCCGCTGCGGTGTGCGTGCTTATTGTGAACAGCGCCTGGCATAAGGGTTGACGGCCGTTTCGCCCACCGCTATAATGCCCGGACAACTGAGATGAAGAAACGGCCGTGACAGAGACAAGTACGGTAGCCTGGATTTACAGAAAGTTGGCGGACGCTGCAAGCCAACATCCAACTACCCGAAATCCCCTCCTGAGCCGTCTACCGAAAGCAAAAGTGCAATTAAGGTAAACCGGGTTCGCCCGTTACAGCGAATTCAAGGTCGGTACTTCGTAGCCCGTAATCCCTACACAAACGGATCACGGAATACGATTTACAGACAAATTCAGGTGGCACCACGAATCCCTTCGTCCTGAGCAGGCGAGGGGATTTTTTCGTTTAAAGGCACAAGGCAAGAACATGAAGGCCGAAGATTGCTGGTTGATACAACGGTTAGGTAACAAACGGGTCGTCATAACGGGCATGCCCGATTCTACGTCCCTGCGCCACGCTTAACTGGAGATTGGAGACGAACCGATCTGGACGACTACAAAACGACACGATTACAAAACAAAAGGACCAAACAACCATGTTAGACATTACCTTAATCCGTGAAAAGCCCGAATGGGTGAAAGAACAAATCGCCAAACTCAACGATACCGCCCCCATTGACGAAATTGTGGCCGACGACGCACGACGGCGCGAGATTTTAGGCGAAGTCGAAGAGCTGCGCCGCCAGCGTAACGAAAGCTCGAAACAAATCGGCCAGTGGATGGGCAGCCTGAAAAAGCTGGAGGCCGACTTGAAACGCGCCGAAGCGGGGCAAGCGGTGGGCCAGGACGTGGCCCAGCTTCGCGCCCAGGCGCAAAGCCTGCAATTCAACGCCGACGAGGCCAAAGACCAGACGCGGCTCATCGGCGAACGTATCACCGCGCTGGACGAGGAATTGCGCCAGGTAGACGAGCGTTTGCAGCAAAATATGCTGTGGGTTCCCAACATTCCCCACGCCAGCGTGCCCGTCGGCCCGGATGACAGCCACAACGTTCTTGGCGAACCGCAGGGCGCGCCAGAGCCGCAGTTTGATTTTGTACCCAAAGCACATTGGGATCTGGGACCGGCGCTGGGCATCATTGATTTCGAGCGCGGCGTTAAACTGAGCGGCAGCCGCTTTTACCTGCTCAAAGGCTGGGGATCGCGTTTGCAGCGGGCGCTCATCCAATTTTTCCTGGATTTCCACACCGAAAAGCACGGCTACACTGAAGTATATCCGCCGTTTATGGTGCGCTCGGAAATGTTTGTTGGCGCGGGACAGTTGCCCAAGTTCAAAGACAACATCTACCGCGACGCCGAGGAAGATTATATGTGGGTCGGCACGGCCGAAATTGTGTTGACCAACGTGCATCGGGACGAGATTCTGGAAGAAGCCGACCTGCCCATCAAATATGTGGCCTATACGCCCTGTTTTCGCCGCGAGAAGATGAGCGCCGGGCGCGATGTGCGCGGCATCAAACGCGGCCATCAATTCGACAAAGTGGAGATGTACCGCTTTACCACGCCGGAGAACAGCTATCAGGCGTTGGAAGAGATGGTGCAAGACGCCATGGACATCTGCGAGGCGCTCGGTTTGCGTTATCGAAAGATCGAAATGGTGACGGGCGACCTGGGCTTTGCCGCGACCAAGAAATATGACCTGGAAGCCTGGGCGGCGGGCTGCGGTGAGTGGCTGGAGATTAGCTCGCTGAGCAACTGCGAGGCGTTTCAGGCGCGGCGGGCGAATGTGAAGTATCGGCCGGAGGAAAACGGCCGTCTCCAATACGCCCATACCCTCAACGGCAGCGGCCTGGCGCTGCCCCGCGTGATGATCGCCATCATCGAGAACAACCAGCAGGCGGATGGCAGCATTGTTGTGCCGGAAGTGTTACGGCCGTACATGGGCGGTATAGACGTGATTCGCTAATGCCCGGTGTGGTGGCCGGTTGCGCCCCATGATCCTGTAGGATTCCCTGGAACCGGGTTGCCGTTGGCAGCCCGGTTTTTTGTTGGGTGGTGGGGTGGGGATGGAAACGGCCGTTTACCCTGCCAGTGTTCACCTTCTTGACAGCTCCCGAATTATAGATTATTATATGACTAATCCTATATAGGATAAATCATATATGGAGTTAGTTTCCATGTCTCTGGAACAGGCGATTCTAGGGTTTCTCAATTACCGCTCCTATTCAGGTTACGACCTGAAGAAATTTTTCGATACCTCGGTACGGCACTTCTGGCCCGCCGACCAAAGCCAGATTTATCGCACCCTGGCGCGCATGAGCGAAAAAGGGTGGGTAGACATTGAAGTTATCCCGCAGGAGGCGCGGCCGGATCGCAAACTGTATCACATCACCGCAACCGGGCGCGAAGCGTTGCAGCAGTGGCTTACGGCGCCATTGCCGCCGCAAGACAATCGCAGCGCCGAGATGATTCAGGTGTTTTTCGCCGGCCAACTGACGGATGAAGAAGTTCTGGCGATGTTTGAGCGTGCGGCGGAAGACATCCGCGCCGGATTGGCCTATTACGCGCAAATTCCGCGCCACATAGAAGCCTACAGCCAGTACACCACCTCACCGCGCGAGTTCTTCTTCTGGATGCTGACCCTGGACGTGGGTGTGCATAACTTGCAATCGAATCTCGACTTTCTCGAAAATCTCATTCAACGTATTCGCAATGGGGAAATCCCGGCGGCATAAGCCCGGCACAGGAGCCATCTATGTTTCGTCAACTGCCTGCTCGTCAACGTACCCGCAAAGCGCTGGTGATATTGGCTTTTCTCACGTTCCCGATCACCATGAATTTTTTCTCGCCTTACGTCATTGTGGATGGGGCGATGAATGGCATTGTGAATGGCAGCCTGGTGGCATTTGGGCTGATGTTCCTCTCGTCGCTGTTTCTGGGCCGGGCCTGGTGCGGTTGGGTTTGCCCTGGCGGGGGGATGCAGGAAATGGTGGAACCGATCAATAACCGGGGGGTCAACGGCCGTAAACTCAACTGGCTCAAATGGCTTATCTGGATTCCCTGGGTCAGCCTGATTGTCTGGCTGGTCATCCGCGCCGGGGGCTACGCGCAGGTAGATTTGCTGTACCACACCGAGAATGGCATCTCGGTTGCCGGCACGCCGGAGCGTCCCATTTTCATCGCCTACATCATCTACTACGTGGTCATTGCCCTGTTTATCGGGCTGGCGATTTTTGCCGGGCGGCGGGCCGGCTGCCACACCATCTGCTGGATGGCCCCCTTCATGATAATCGGCCGTTGGCTGCGCAACCGTGTGGGTTGGGCCTCCTTACGGCTGGTGGCCGAACCGGCGTCTTGTACAAATTGCAAACTCTGCACCAAAGGCTGCCCCATGAGCCTGGACGTTGCCTCGATGGTATTGGCCGGGCAAATGGAAAACGCCGAATGCATCTTGTGCGGCACTTGTGTGGATAGCTGCCACAAAGACGCCATCCGGTTCTCCTTCAGTGCTACAGAGAAGGTTTTGCTAACAAATCGAGATGATACGTTTTAGGAGAAAAAATGAACCTTCAACTCTCAAGCGAATTGGTTTGGCAAGAACTCAAAAAGGAAATCTTTGCCGTCTTGGGCATGGTGACGGCCAGAGGCGAAGCGCGCACGGTGGGCGTCGTTTACGTGGTGCATGACCATAAAGTGTACATTGCCACAGAAAAGGACACCTGGAAAGCGCGGCATATTCAGCAAAACCCGTCGGTTTCATTGACGGCAACCATTCCCAAGCGCATCCCGCTCATGCCCTGGATCAAAATCCCGGCGGCGACGATTACCTTCTCCGGTCAGGGTCGGGTGCTGGACCCGGCGGACGTGGGGCAGGATGTGCTGCATTCCTTGCTGCGCGGGCTGGCAACGGATGCCGAAGCGTTGGCGAACATGGCGGTTATTGAAATTCAGCCCGTTGGCGATTTTGTCACGTATGGCGTGGGCATTTCGTTGATGACCATGCGTCATCCCGATAAGGCGGGCGGCCGTGCGCCGGTGGCGCAGAACTGACCATGAAACTGATAACGTTCTCTGTTTTCTATTTCGTGGCGGTAATCATCATCGCCCACTTTTTTGCCCCGGCGGCGTATCAATGGCGCTACAACACGATCAGCGATTTGGCCGCGCAAGGGCTGCCCAATCAATGGATGATGCAAGTGGGGTTTATTGGCTTTGGGCTGCTGCTGAACATCGGTTTTGTGTGGAAGTCGGTGGTGGCGCACAAGCTGTTTTATCCTGACGTACCGATTATGCTGTATGGGCTGGCGGTGTTGATGTCGGGAATTTTTAGCGCACGG
>CALFEW010000578.1 GCA_937958365.1 uncultured Chloroflexota bacterium
GCGCCAAAGCCTTGCTGCGGGAAATAACCGACGGCCGTTTGCAACCCTTCTCCCTCGCCTTTGCCGAATTCCTGACGCGGGCCGAACCCACGGAACGGCCGTCGGCCAATACCGACGCCCGCGCCGCCACCGACCTCACCGGGACCACCCTGGGCAACTACCGCGTCCTCTCGCCCGTCGGGCGCGGCGGCATGGCGGTGGTCTATCAGGGCTACCAATCCTCCCTGGACCGCTACGTCGCCATCAAAGTCATGTCCCATCAACTGGCCGACGACCAGACCTTCATCGAACGTTTCCAGCGCGAAGCGGCCAGCGTGGCCCAACTGCGCCATCAAAACATCGTCCATATGGTAGATTTTGGCGTTAAGCGCGACATCTCTTACATGGTTATGGAATTTATTGACGGCGAAACGCTGAAAGAGCGGCTGGTAGCCCTCAACAGCGTCAGCGAGCGAATGCCGCTGGGCGAAGTGGTCAGCACCGTGGCGGACATTGCCGCCGCCCTGGATTACGCCCACGCGCATGGCATCGTCCACCGCGACGTTAAACCGGCCAACGTCATGCTGCGCCACGAACACCGCCTGGCGCAGTTAACCGGCGGACGGCCGTTCACGGCCGTTCTCACCGATTTTGGCGTCGCCCGCATGTTGGAAGGGGTACAAATCACCGGGACCGGGGCCACCATCGGCACGCCCGACTACATGTCGCCGGAGCAGGCGCGCGGCCAATCTGCCACCCCGGCCTCCGACGTGTATGCCCTGGCTATCGTCCTCTACGAAATGCTGACCGGCGAACTGCCCTTCACCGCCGACACGCCCATCGCCATGCTGCTCCAACACATGCAGGCCATGCCCCCCTCCGTCTTGCTCAAAGCGCCCAATTTGCCCACCAACCTGGAGTTGATCTTACTCAAAGGTCTGGCCAAAGACCCCGCCGACCGCTTTCCCACGGCCGGCCAGCTTGCCGACGAACTGCGCCATGTGACCGGAGGTCGGACGTGATTCGCCGCGCGCTTGTTGTCGGTTTTGTTGGCGGGATTTTGCTCAGTCTGGCCGGATTGTACCCGGTGGTCAGCTTGCTCGCGCCGCTGGTTTCGCCGATGTGGCAGCGGCCGGTTGCCAACGAATTGGCGCACGGTCTGCTGCTCATGGGATCGGCGGCCATCGGTTTCCCTGTGCTGCTCACCCTGGGGTTGATGGCTGCCCGCCGCGGCGAAGCGCGGGGATGGCTGGCCGGAGCCAAAGCCGGGCTGATTGCCGGTCTCGTGGCCAGCCTGATCGTCTATACCACGTTGGTTTCCCCAATCAGCGCCCTGTTTGCCTTCGGCCAGATTGTAGACTTTTTGATACGGATGCCGCAGAGCCAGGATTTGCCAACGGCCGTTCTCGGCCGCTACGTCACCATCTTTGAAAAAGGCAACTACCTGATCGAAATCACCTTTGCCATTGGGCTGATTTTGTCCAGTTTACAGGGGGCCTGGATGGGTTGGCGGCGGCGGCAGGAATCTGTGACGCAACGGCCGTCGCTTTACACCCACATCGCCGAAGGCCACCATCCACGCCGCTGGTTCCGCGGCGACGAGAGCGCCGCCAGAGCCGGACTGATCGTCGGGTTTGCCGGCAGCCTGGTGGCGATGTTTGCCGCTTTTAGCTGGTTTTACGTCGGGTTTATCGGGGAGTGGCCGGAACTGGCGGCGGTCGTGCGCGAGAGCCACATCGGCATCGTCGTCAGCGGGCCGCTGCGCCAGGCGGGTTCACTGCTGTCCCCGTTCATCATGGTAGGCAGCCTGTTTTTTGGCGCGCTGGTCGTCTGGCTGATCAAAGATCCGCCCAATTTACTTATGGCCCGCATGCGCGGCGTCGTGCTGGCAAGCCTGCTCATTTTTGGCTCGGCTTTTGCTATCGGACTGCGTGTGTTTTACTTCAATGTGGGCCTGCTGCCTTTCTGGCTGGCCCGATCGGTGCAGCAAGACCCCACGCTCATGGCCGACGCCAACGATACATTTCAGGGCATGATGCAGTTGGCGCAACGGCCGTCGGTGTTGATTGCCCTGGTTTTGGCGGCTCCGTGGTTGTTTATGATGCTGGCGGTGATTACGGCCGTCACCGTCGGCCTGCTGCAAGGGTTTGTCTATGGGCTTTTACTGCCCCTGGCCCACCCGCGCCCGGTAGACAAAGCGTCGCGCTGGTGGGGCCGCCTGCGGCGCGAGCCAAACGACGTGCTGCGCCTGATTTACGCCTTGTTCAACGAAGAGAAAGAGGCTTACCAGATTTTGCCCCATCTTGCGGTGGCCGCTTACCGCCAAATGCCCAACGCCGCGCGCCTGACGGCCGCTTACCACTCGCTGGGCACGGCCGTTAGCGAAGCCGAGCAAGCGCCCATCATCGCCGCCATCTGCGACATTTTGGCCGACGAACCCAGCTGGCGCTGGTCGGCTGATTTCCAGGCGGTTTTTGTTTCCCTGAACCAGATTTTGGCCGCCAAAAGCCTGGACGATATTTTGCAAATCGAGTCGCCCACCGAAGAACAACAGACCACGTCCCTGCCTCCCCAGGTAATACAAAGCGTGCAGAAGATCAGCCGGGTGGTGGACGAGCTGCACAAAGTGACGCTGGTGGATAATCTGACCACCAAGCTGATTTTTTTGGAGAATGCGCTGGCGGCTATCCACGAAGCGCAGCGATTTGTGGGGCAGCAGTTACATGATCCGGCAACGGCCGTTTCCCCCGAATTCACCGCCCTCAATACCACGCTCGGCCATTGGCAGGGCATCGTTCTGGAAGCCATCAAGCGGCTCAAAGGGCGCGCCGACGTCAGCGCCGACCTGCAAACCCGCCAGAGCCTGCCGGCGGCGCAAATCCCACTCATGTACTGCATCACCAACAGCGGCCTGAACGTGGCCCAACAGGTATGCGTCAAACTCCTGCCCGGCGAAGATTACCACCTGGGCGACGAAAACGAGAACTGGATCGAGATTTTGCCGCCCGGCGAACAGCGGCAGGTCAATATGACCGTCATCCCGCAGGATGGCAAGCGCCGCCTGCGCATCGCCTGGCAGGTAACATACGACGACGCCGTAGACGCCGAACGCCTGCTGACCTTTGCCGACGTGGTGGAATTTGCCGAGCCGGACAAACCTTTCCAGCGTATTTTCCCCATCCCCTACGTTACCGGCACGCCGCTCAAAACCGACGACGTGTTTGTAGGACGCGAAGACGTATTTGCTTTCATTCGGGAAAATTTGCTGGGCGCGCATCAAAACAACGTCATCGTTTTGCATGGACAGCGGCGCACCGGCAAAACGTCGGTGCTGTACCGCCTGGGTGAGATCATGGCCGACACGCATTACGCCGTGTTGATTGACATGCAGGGCAAACCGGCGCGCGGCGAAGCCGATTTCCTCTTTTCCATCGCTGATGACATCACCTTTGCCCTGGAAGATCGCGGCATAGACGTGGAACCGCCACGCCGCGAAGATTTTGCCGAGTCGCCGGAATTTTTCTTTGCCTCCCGTTTTTTGCGCGGCTTGCGGGCTTACCTGGGCGATAAAAACTTACTCCTGTTGTTTGACGAATTTGAAGAGTTGCAGCGGCGGGTCGAAGACGGCCGTCTCCAGCCCGAAATCTTCCAGTTTTTACGCAACCTCATGCAGCACGAAGAGCGCGTGGACTTCGTCTTTTCCGGCACGCATAAGCTGGAAGAGTTGGGCGCGGAATATTGGTCCATTTTGTTCAACATCGCCAGCTACAAACCCATCACCTTCCTCAGCGCCGCCGACATGCACCGCCTGATCGCCAAACCGGTAGCCGCTTCCAACCTGGAATACGACCCGCTGGCCGCCGAGCGCATCATCAAAGTGACGGCCGGGCATCCGTATTTCGCCCAACTGGTGCTGCACGAGATGGTGGTGTACCACAATGAAACGCAGCGCAACTACCTGACGGTGATGGACGTGGACCGCTGCCTGGAGCGCATCGTCGGGCGCGGCGAGGCGCACTTTAAGTTCATTTGGGCGGAATCATCGCCGGACGCGCGGACTGTTTTGCAGGCGATGGCCGAGTTGTTGGTCGGCCAGGAAACGGTCAATGTAAAAGATTTGCGTGACTTCCTGGCGCGGCATGGGTACGAATCGGCCGACAACTGGCAGCAGGCGTTGGCCGACCTGGAAGGACGCGACATCCTGACGCGCCAATCGGCCAAAAGCCCGCTGTATCGCTTTAAGGTGGATTTGATTCGGCTGTGGATAGACCGGACACGGCCGTCGCTTTGAATTGTCAATGGTCAATAGCCAATGGTCAATTAGCTAACCGTTGGCAATTGGCTGTTGACCATTCACCATTGACAATTTTTTACGCCACCCAGCCCCAGAGGAAGTATTGGCCGCTGAAGTAGAGGTAGAGGATAAAAGATGGGTAAAGGATGAGGCGGTGGACCCAGCCATTTTTGCCCGCCAGCGCCATGAGCATGAACAGCGGGAAAAAGGCCAGCACGTAACGCGAGAACGAGTACAACGGCTTCAATTCCGAAACCGGCAGCAGCATAAACAGCAGCAGCATGGCCGAATATAACCCGTAAGTGATGTTGAGTCGCCGGAAGGCCAACACCGTGCCCACGATCAGCAAAATCGCGCAGAAAAAATCAAACCAGAGCGTAAACTCCCCGGCGCGGGCCGCCCCGCCGAGGAACATGGTCTGCATAGCGCGCAGCAAATCTGTGCCAGGGATGCCGGTGATTTGATACCAGTAGTGCTGGTAAATCTGGTTAATGGGCGGCAGCCCGGCCCACCAGCGCCAGAGCAGGAAAACGGCCGTTCCCACCCCCGGCAGCAATACCGCCATCCCATCCACCACGCCCTTTGTCCCTTTCGTCCCTTTGTCCCTTTGTAATAAAAGTTCCCTTCCCCCCTGCACCCACCACTCATACGCCAGCGGAACCACCAACACCCAGCCCGTCAACCGGGTGAGCGACGCGAAAAAGCCCAAAATGCCCGCGAGGAGGAAACGGCCGTTCCCCCTCGCCGCCCAAATCGCCCCCAACGCCAGCAAAATAAACAACGCCTCCGAATACGGCG
>CALFEW010000579.1 GCA_937958365.1 uncultured Chloroflexota bacterium
ATAGTACCCGTAACCCGGAGTCCGTATACCGTATACCGTATACCGTATACCGTATTCCGTTGGCGTTTACCAGAGCCAGCGCCTTACGGAATACGGATTACGGATTACGGAATACGGATTACGGATTACCGAATACCGAATACGGACACCAGGCATGGTTCATCGAGCGAAACATCTTCACGCTTGCCAGCCATACACCCGGTTTGTTAAACTAACGTCACTATGAACGAACAAGAAATTCTGCATGAACAGGCGCTGCTTCTGTTTGACAAGGCCTATCGCCACCACATCAACGGCCAACTGGGCGACGCCATCGAACTTTACCGCCGTTCCCTGGCGATCCATCCCACAGCCAAAGCGTATACCCACCTGGGCTGGGCCTACAGCCTCTTTGCCCGCTACGACGAAGCCATCGCCGAATGCCACAAAGCGATTGCCCTGGACCCGGACCTGGGCAATCCTTACAACGACATCGGCTCTTATCTGATTGAGATGGGGAAATGGGAAGAAGCGGTCCCCTGGCTGGAAAAGGCAACACGCGCCGCTCATTACGACATGCTCCATTACCCGTTTGTTAACATGGGCCGCGTGTATGAACACCAGGGCGACGTTCGCACCGCGCTGGCCTGCTATCGTTATGCCCTGGAACTTTCGCCTTTTTATCTGCCGGCCGAGCGGGCCAGGACCCGGCTGTTAGGCAGGCTGAGTTAACCTCCCTCCATGCCAACACCCATTGGGCACATTGATCTCATTGCTGTGGGTAAAATCCGCAGCAAACCGTGGCAGCTTGCTCAGGCTGACTATGAGAAGCGATTGAGTTATTACACGCGCTTCCGCCTGGTGGAAGTGAAAGATTTTGTAGGGCACGGCCAGCCGGACGTGGTAGCCATGCAGAAAGAGGGTGAACTGCTGCTAAAAGCAGCCGAAGGGGCCGGTCGGTTGGTTCTTCTGTCGCCTGAAGGCAAACTGACCACCAGCCCCGCTCTGGCTCAGTTTGTGCAGAAGGAAATTGAGGGGTACGGCCGTCTCGCCTTTCTCATCGGTGGACCATTGGGCTTCTCCCCTGGGGTGGTCGCCGCCGCCCACCACCAGCTTGCCCTCTCCCCCCTCACCTTCACCCACGAACTCGCCCGCGTCATTCTGCTGGAACAGCTTTACCGCGCCTTCACCATCTTAAACGGCGAGAATTATCACAAATAGGGATGGGTGTAGAGGCTCATCCCTTCCCCCCAATCACCACCACATATTCGCCACGCGGTTCCTGGGTTTGCACGGCCGTAATCAATTCCGACAACGTCCCCCGCTGCACGCCTTCAAACATCTTGGTCAATTCATTTGCCAGCGCCGCCGGTCGGTCGCCGTAAACGGCCAGCGCATCGGTTAAAAAGCCCTCCAGGCGGTAAGGACTCTCGTAGAAGATAAGGGTATGGGGCGATTCGGCGTCTACGGCCATAAATCGCTGCCGCTTGCCGCTTTTGCGCGGCGGAAAGCCGCGAAAGGTAAACGAGTGCGTCGGCAGCCCGGACAGCACCAGGGCCATCACCACTGCCGACGCGCCGGGAATCATGGTAACAGGCGCTTCCTGGGCGATGGCTGCCCGTATCAGGGTAAAGCCGGGGTCAGAAATGCCCGGCGTGCCGGCATTAGACACCACCGCCACCGATTTGCCCTCGGCCAGCGCCGCCATGATTTTGCCCACCGCCTGCGCTTCGTTGTGTTCGTGG
>CALFEW010000580.1 GCA_937958365.1 uncultured Chloroflexota bacterium
CCATCTGGATTGTGGTAGCAGCGCTTTTGGGCGGCGGCTGGATTGTACTGTCCAGGGAAGAGGTCAAGGAAGCCCAAACCCTCACCTTGACGGAAGCGCCGATTGTGGGGCATCTGGCCCCGGATTTTACGCTGCAAACAGCACTCGGCGAGACGCATACGCTGAACGATTATCGCGGGCAGCCGGTGGTGCTGAATTTTTGGGCCAGTTGGTGCGGACCATGCCGGATAGAAATGCCTTATTTTGAGCGGGTGCAGATGAAGTTTAACGGCCGTGCCACCATCCTCGGCGTCAATCAGGGAGAATCGGCCACCACCGTGCGCGACTTTGGCCTAAAACAATCCATCGGCTACCCGCTGCTGGTAGATGAAGACAACGCCGTTAACCTGCGCTATACCATCAACAGCCTGCCCACCACTATCTTTGTAGACGCAGATGGCGTCGTGCGCGAGGTCATCGTGGGTGCTATCTCGCAAGCCGTCTTGGAAGACCGCGTCAGCAATCTGTTGACAAAAGGCCCATGAGCTTCAAACTTCACAAAACCCGGTCAGCCTTCACGATTCAATAGCTTATGTACCCTACTCTAAATCTCGGACCCCTTGTTCTTCCTACGACCGGGTTGGTTTATCTTTTTGGTACCTGGCTGGCGCTGACGCTGATAGAACGGGCAGCCAAACGGCTGGGCCTAAACCCGGAAGCCATGTACGGCCTGGCTGTCACCAGCCTGGTGACCGGTTTTGTGGGAGCGCGGCTGCTGTTTGTGATGGAGTATTGGGCCGCTTTTCAGGAAAATTTGTTGGGGATTATCTGGCCGCTAAACAGCGGGTTTAACGTGTGGGGCGCGTTGTTTTTTGGCCTGGCGGGCGGGTTTTTTTACGGCCGTTACAAGCAACTCCCCCTCTGGCCCACCCTGGACGCCCTCGCCCCTGGCTTACTCATGACCGCCATCACCATCAGCCTGGCAGATTTTTTGGCCGGGCCTGGCTACGGCACGCTGACCAGCATGCCCTGGGGCGTCTCCGTCTTCGGCATTCGCCGCCATCCGGTACAGTTATACGAAATAGTCGCGGGATTGGCCGCCCTGGCCCTCTGGTGGCGCATCGCCAACCGGCGCACCTTCCCCGGCCAACTCTTCCTGTTGACGCTGATTCTTTACAGCGCCGCCCGCCTGTTTCTCGACGCCTTCCGCGACAACGCCTGGCTGACGGCCAATGGCTACCACATCACGCAAATCATCGCTCTGGGCGGCCTTATTGGCGGCCTCATCCTCCTCGCCCGCTTCTCCACCCGGCACTCCCCCGCCGCAGTCCACACGCCCTGATTCAGCAGCGCGTAGTCGGAAGGTCCAAAGATTTCACAGATTTTCGCCCTGCATTCATGTTTCTTTACATAAACACCACTCGGCAACCCCCTCATTCACAATTCACAATTCACAATTCACCATTCATCCCCGCCTTGCCCCACCTCCGGCGTTGCGTTACACTTTTGCCATGGGTACTCGTCTCCGCTTCCTGCTTGGGTTTTTGTTCTTGATCATCCTGGTCGTCATCCTATTTTTCGTCTTCCGGCCAGAGAGTCGGGCTGAATTTGGTTCGGCCACGGCCGTTTGCCCCGGCCCCGACCAGTTTGGCTATACCTGCACCACAGCCGATGGTTTTGCTTACATTGACGCCACGCAGGACACCGGTTTATATGAAGACGATGGCATCATCACCCTGGAACTGCCCTTCCCGTTCACCTTTTATGGCACGACGTACACCAGCGTGCAGGCCAGCAGCAATGGCGTCTTGCAATTCGCTAATGGCAACCCGTTTTATTTCAACGACTGCCTGGTGAATGGTCCACTGCCCGGCATGGGCGATATGATTGCCCCTTTTTGGGATGATTTGGACCTGACGACGGCCGGTTTTTTGGAAACCGAAGTGGTGGGCAGCGCGCCTAAACGGGTCTTTGTGGTGGAATGGGACGACGCGCCGCGTTATGGCGAGGGCGGCGACAATCAGGTGACTTTTGCCGTTCACCTGATGGAAGAGACGCAAAGCATCGTGTTTTTGTATGAAGACGTGACCACGCTCACCGAAAGCAACGGCCGTTCCGCCACCATCGGTCTACAAAGCGAAGCCGAAGGGATCAGCCTGCAATTTAGCTGCAACCAGCCGGCCGTCACCGACCACAGCGGCTTGCTGTTCCCCTTCCCGGCCGAACCCAACCCGAACATTGGCCGGGAAACGGCCGTGTACCACCCCCAAACGTCCGGCCCTGTCGCCAAAGGGGAAGTTGTGACGCTGCTGGAAACACTCAACCAGCGTGGGGCAGCAGCGCTGGCCCCATTGCAGCGACATTGGCTGAACCAGACGCCGCAGCGATTGAGCGAATGGACGTGGGCGGATTTGGACGGAAACGGCCGTGACGAACTTATCCTTCTCTGGCGCGGTCCAATTCAGCAGCCAGAACTCAGCGAATTGATCGTCTTGACCCCGGACACCGACAACCAGATGACCTTGTGGCTGAACCAACGCTTCGCCAACCGCAGCGAAACCACGCCGCAATTCACTCTGGCTGAGACGACCGACCTTACCGGCGACGCCCACGCCGACATCCTCCTGAACGACGCCCAAAACGGCTACCAGTTCGTCCTGACGACAGCTTCTGGCAGCTTAAGCCTGCTTCCCTTGCCAGAGCGCTGCCAGGGCAGTTTGCGCCTGTTGACGTCTCCCGGCAGCCCTCTGCCCCAAATCATCCGCGACCGCTGTGGCGCGCCCGGCCGTCTTACCGTCACCTGGAA
>CALFEW010000581.1 GCA_937958365.1 uncultured Chloroflexota bacterium
TCAGGAACTCATGGGGTTAACAGGATAGCAAGTAGCCGGTAGCGGGGTCTCATTCTGGACTCGCTACCCGCTACTCGCTACTCGCCACGCCAAACCCCGCAAAATGACCCCAAATACCTGTTGACAAACGCCAACTGCCCTGTTAGCCTCATTTCCAAAAGGAGGTGAGAACCATGCTTTTCCTGCCACGTGAAGAAGGACAGGGTATGACCGAATACGGGATTACCATTGTCTTGGTGGCAATTATCATCGTAGCGATCTTGACAATTCTTGGGCCACAAATTGGCAATATGTTCAGCCGTGTCACGTCTGGTTTCCCGGATTAGACCGGGAGTTTCGATAGACAATCATTTTATCCCCCTTCATTTTTTTCTCATCTTGCGCCCCCTCGTGGGGCGCTACTTTTTATGTGCTATAATCTTGGCGCTACGGTAACGGAGAAGCAACTATGACGATTCCCAGCCTGGAAACCATCACTTCATTTCTTACCGTTTTTGCGGCGATTATGGGCGCGCTGCTGGCGGCGCTCTGGCTCAGCCTGATCATTTGGGCTTTCCGCGACATGCGCGCTCGTTCGCGGGATCCGTTTGCCCAGATTTTGGCGGCCCTGGTGGTTGCGGCGCTGCCCTTTGTCGGCATCATCATCTACTTCATCTTGCGCCCCCCGGAAACTCTGGCCCAGGCTTATGAACGCGCCCTGGAAGAAGAGGCCCTGCTGCAAGAAATCGAAGAGCGACCGGCCTGTCCGGGGTGTTCACGCACCATTGACGGCAACTGGATTTTGTGCCCGTATTGTCATACGCGGCTGCGCAAAGCGTGTCCAGATTGCCACGCTCTGATGGAATTGTCCTGGAATCTGTGCCCTTTTTGCGGCAATCAGCACGTAGACCCCTATCACGTCTCTTTACCAGTCACCGAACCGGGCCTGAGCAGCCTGCCGGAAGCTGACGAACTCGCTGCACCCATCTTCAACCCAGAACATGAGCTTCAGCCAGACGCAGGAGAAGACCAGGCAACCGTCGCCACGCCTATGCCTAAGGAAGGAAGGTAAGAGGAACTCGCTTCATGTTCGCCAAACTTGGATCGCGTGTTCACCTTAGTACGCTTTATAAGCCCGCGATTTTTTATTTATTACGGCCGTTACGCCTGTTCCGCACCTACCAACCCGCCAATCTCCGCCCCGACCTGCTCGCCGGCATCTCCGTCGCCGTCATCGTGCTGCCACAAGCCATCGCTTTTGCCATCATCGCCGAACTGCCGCCGCAAATGGGCATTTATGCCGCCATCACGGGGGCCATTTTTGGCGCATTGTGGGGGTCATCCGACCAATCACACACAGGTCCGGCGAACGCCATCTCCCTGCTCGTTTTTTCGTCGCTCTCGGGAATCGTCGCCGTTGGCTCGCCAGATTACCTGGTGGCCGCCAGCATGATGGCCGTCATGGCCGGTCTCTTCCAACTGGTGATGGGGCTGGCCCGTATGGGCATCCTGGTAAATTTTGTCTCTCATTCCGTCATCATCGGGTTTGCTTCCGGGGCGGGCATCCTCATCGCCATTTTGCAGCTCAAGCCTTTGTTGGGGCTGCAATTCACAGACGAGTCCATCATGCAAACCGTGCAGATGACGATCATCAATTTGCCGCAAGCGCATCTGCCAACGGCCGTTGTCGGCATTGGCGTCATGATCCTTCTGCTCGTCCTGCGCCACGTCAACCGCAAACTGCCCGGCGCGCTTATCAGCATGATTGTCGCCTCCGTCGTCGTCTATGTCTTCAACCTGGACGAGGCCGGTGTCAGCGTTATTGGGCAGCTGCCCCAAACCCTGCCCCCGCTGGCCGACCTGCCATTTTTCGACCTGGAACTCATCACCCGGTTATCGCCCGGCGCGCTGGCCATTGGGGCCATTGGCCTGGTGCAAACGGCCGCCATCACCCACTCCATCTCCTCGCAAACCGGCCAGCGGCTGGACAGCAACCAGGAATTTGTCGGGCAGGGCGTCGCCAACACTGCGGCCGGCATCTTCTCCGGTTTTCCCGTCGCCAGCTCTTTTGCCCGCGCCGTGATCAACTTCGAGGCCGGCGCGCGCTCACCGTTTGCCGCTGTTTTCTCCGCGATTTTTGTCATCATCGCCATGTTTTTGATTGGGCCAATGGCCGCCTATCTGCCCCGCGCCGCTTTATCTGGCGTGCTGATCGTCACCTCGTTTGGCATGATTGACCGGGTGGAAATCCGACGTATCTGGCAAGGCGCGGCCGGCGACGCGGCCATCATGGTCATCACTCTGGTGGGTACGCTGCTCCTCTCCATTGAGTTTGCCGTTTTATTGGGCATTCTTTTCTCGTTTGCCCTTTACGTCTTGCGCACCAGCACGCCCAGAGTTCAGGCCGTCATCCCAGACCCCACGTTTACCCACTTCACGCATCAACCAGACAAAGACCGCTGTCCCCAACTAAACGTCGTAGAAATCTTGGGCGATCTATATTTTGGCGCGGTGAACCATGTGGAAGAGATTATTTTGGACTACCTGGACAACAATCCAGAGCAGCGCTTTTTGCTGCTGCGTATGCACAGCGTCAATCATTTAGATTTTAGCGGCATCCACATGCTGGAATCGGTGGTGCGCACGTTCCGGGAACGCGGCGGCGACGTGTACATGGTGCGGGTGTGCCACCCGGTGATGAAGGTCATGGAATCCACCGGCTTTGATGCCTACCTGGGCATGAAGAATTTTCTGGACGATGACAGAGCTATCTCCCAGCTATTTTATCGCCAGCTTGATCCGGCCA
>CALFEW010000582.1 GCA_937958365.1 uncultured Chloroflexota bacterium
AAGATGTGGACGGGGGCTATACAGCGCGGGCGTTGGATCATTCGATTTTTACAGACGCCGATAGCTGGGATGAACTGAAAAGCATGATTCAGGAAGCGGTTAGCTGCCACTTTGAACCGGCCGACCGCCCCAAACTCATTCGTCTGCACATGGTTCGGGATGAGGTGATTACGGCATGAAGCTGCCGCGTGATCTGGATGGGGATGAGTTGGCAAAGTTATTACGGCCGTTCGACTATGAAATTACCCGGCAAGTGGGCAGTCATATTCGCCTGACCACCACGCGCAATGGTGAGCATCACATTACCATCCCGCGCCATCGTCCATTGCGCATCGGAACCCTGAATGCCATTTTGCGCGACGTGGCGCAGCATTTGGACATGAGCAGAGATGAATTGCTTGACGCTTTGTTGTGATCTGAATCGGCTGGCGAGTGCGAAGTTAGAGAAGTAGTGGCGAGGGGGGAGGCAACGGCCGTGCCCGCACCTACTCATCCCCAAATTCCACCATCTCCACCTCTCCCAACGCCCGACGCAACGCATCTTGTCCCAAGATCACCGTCACGCCCCGCTCGCCTGAACCGATGGACATTTCCTCAAAAGCGTAAATGCTGGCGTCGGCCAGGATGCGCATGGGTTGGGGCAGGCCAAACGGAGCCACCGCGCCCCGTTCATAACCGGTGACGCGCCGCACTTCTTCCTCGCTGGCCGTCGTCAGCCGCTTCTCGCCCAGGTATTGGCGCAGCGTTTTCCAATCAATCTGCTGTGGTCCGGCCATCAGCACCATCACAAAACTCTCCGCCGACAGGCGAAACACAATGCTGCGGATGATCTGGCCTGGCTCTTGCCCGCGCTCGACGGCCGCCTGTTCCAGCGACGCTACCGGGCCGGGATGCCGGAATATGCGGTGGGGAATGCCCCTGGCGGTCAGGGCCTGGGAGACGGGGGGGATGGAAGACATAAAGATTGAAGATTGAAGATTAAAGATCGAGGCTGTACCAATCTTTAATCTTCAATCTTTTTTAGTTCAGCAGCTCTTTCAGCGCGGCCAGCAGGATGAGGACGTTTTCCGGGCGGCTGTTGTAGCCCATCAGGCCGACGCGCCAGACTTTGCCGGCCAGTTTGCTGAAGCCGCCGGCGACTTCGATGTTGTAGTCGCGCAGCAGGCGGCCGGCCACGGCTTTAGCGTCTACGCCATCGGGCACGCTGACGGTGGTGAGGCTGGGGATGCGCTGTTCAGGGTTGGCGACGTGGCAGGCCAGACCAAGCTCAGTCAGGCCGTCCCAGAGCAGTTCGGCGGTGGCGCGATGGCGCGCCCAGCGGGCTTCCAGACTTTCTTCGGCGGCCACGCGCAGCCCTTCGCGCAGGGCGTAAATCATGTTGCTGCTCATGGTGTGATGGTAGCCGCGCACGTCGCCCAACCAGTAATTGCGCAGCAGCGTGGTGTCCAGATACCAGGTGTCCACTTTGCTGCGTCGTCTGGCAATTTTTTCTATGGCACGGGGGCCAAAGGTAATGGGCGATGCGCCGGGCGGGCAGCTTAAGCCTTTTTGGGAGCAGCTATAGGCGGCGTCTATATGCCAGTCGTCTACCAGCAGCGGGGCAGCGCCCAGGCTGGTGACGCCATCGGTGAGCAGCAGGCAGTCAAATTCACGGCAGATTTCGCCGATGCCGGTGAGGGGCTGTAAAGCGCCGGTGGAAGTTTCGGCGTGGACCAGCATGAGGATGGCCGGGCGGTGTTCCTTCACGGCGTCGTAAATTTCGCTGCGGTCGAACACCTCGCCCCAGGGTTTTTCGATGATACGCACGTCAGCGCCACGGCGGCTGGCCATTTCCACTAACCGTTCGCCAAAGAAGCCCATCACGCCCACCAGGACCACATCACCACGCTCGACGAGATTGGCTACGGCCGTTTCCATCGCCGCGCTGCCTGTGCCACTAATCGCCAGGGTAACTTCGTTGTCTGTTTGCCATGCGTAGCGCAAAAGCTCCTGCGTCTCATTCATGATACCGATGAACGCCGGGTCCAGGTGGCTTAATTGCGGCATGCCCATCGCCTGCAAGACACGCGGATGGGCGTTCGAGGGGCCGGGGCCGAGCAGCAGCCGCGGCGGCACGTCTAACGTTTGGGTGACAATGCGGTGCTTTTGGTTGGTAGAAATCGTTTGGGTGTGCATGGGATTTATCTCCTCCCGATGATCAGTTGAAAAACAGATGGGTAAACAAAGGTAAGGCGATCATACGTCGTCAGGGGGGAATTTTCAATAGCAAGTCGGGACGCGGAAAGGCGCGGACCTGGCGAATCATCGCGGATGGCGTTGTAAAAATCCGTGTTCATCCGCGAAAATCGGCGGCATCCTCGTTTTCCCCGTGCTATTCACAAACTGGGCATGGTTCATTCTCTGTAAAATCATCTTGGCAAATCTTTTCTTGTAGCCGCGGTAAGGATACCGCGGCTACAAATTGTGCCAAAAACAGCAAAGGTAGTGGCAATAAGGTTTGGGGGATTAATCCCTGATAAATCTCGCCCGTTCATCCTGACTTTTTATCAAAATTATGGTAAATATTATGCTGTCCTATTAATCAGTGATTTCACAGGTGAAAATGCAAACTAAACAATCGTGGCATACAGAGTCCATGGAAGACACCCTGGCTGCCT
Source organism: uncultured Chloroflexota bacterium (assembly GCA_937958365.1). Lineage (GTDB taxonomy): Bacteria > Chloroflexota > Anaerolineae > Promineifilales > Promineifilaceae > Leptovillus. The sequence goes on from CALFEW010000582.1 coordinate 2,658, forward strand.
TGAACAGCAGCGCGCAAGGATTATCTGAAACAGATGCGCAGCAGCGCCAGGCCCAGTTCGGCCTGAATGAACTTATTGAACGGGGCGGTAAACACCCCTTACGCCTGCTGTGGGAGCAGGTGAGCAGCACGATGGTGCTTATTTTGATCGCGGCCGTTGTCGCTTCCGCCTTGTTGGGCAAGGTGACAGAGGCGGCGGCCATTGGGGCTATCGTCGTGCTGTTTGTGATTTTGGGCTTTGTCCAGGAATACCGGGCAGAGCAGGCGATGGCCGCTTTGAAGAAGCTGGCGGTGCCGGTGGTGCGTGTGCGCCGCGACGGCCGTCTCCAAGAAATATCCGCCCGTGAACTGGTTCCCGGCGATATTTTTGTGCTGGAAGCGGGCAACGCCGTGCCCGCCGACGGCCGTCTCATCGAAAACGCCAATTTGCGCGTGCAAGAATCGGCCCTGACCGGCGAATCGGAAGCGGTGGAGAAGGAAACGGCCGTCATCGCCAAAGCTGATCTGCCCCTGGGCGACCGGCGCAACATGCTTTACATGGGCACGGCCGTGACGTATGGCCGGGGTACGGCCGTTGTCACGGCCACCGGCATGGAAACTGAATTGGGCAAAATCGCTACGCTTATCCAGAGCGTGGACGAGGGGCAAACGCCGCTGCAAAAGCAGCTCGACAGCGTGGGCCGAATGCTGGCCATCGCCGGCGTGGCGGTAGCCGCCCTGGTGCTGTTGATTGGCGTGCTGTCCGGCGAGGCGCTGGAGGAGATGTTGTTAACGGCCGTTTCCGTGGCCGTCGCGGTGGTTCCTGAAGGTTTACCGGCCGTCGTCACCATCACCCTGGCCCTGGGGGCGCAGCGCATGTTGCGGCGCAGCGCCCTCATCCGCAAGCTGCCCGCCGTCGAAACCCTCGGCTCCGTCACCGTCATCTGCTCCGACAAAACCGGCACGCTCACCGTCAACCGCATGACCGTGACCGTGATTGACGTGGCCGGCCATTTTCTGGAACTGGCCGGGACCGGCGAACAGTCGGCCTCCTACCTCAAGCTGGCCGATAATCCCGACGAGTTGTTTGCCAGCCGTCCCTCGGCCATCGGCCTGACGTTGGCCGCCGGCGCGCTGTGCAACGACGCTTCCGTCAACCCAGACCCGGAGACCGGGCGTTACAACGTCATGGGCGATCCCACCGAAGGAGCGCTGCTGGTGGCGGCGCAGCAGGCGGGCGTTACCCGGGCAAGTTTGGAGGCTGTCCTGCCGCGTGTGGCCGAACTGCCCTTCGATTCCGACCGCAAACGCATGACGACGGTACATGAACTGGCGGCCAATGCAGGAAATTTGCCAACGGCCGTGCGCAGCCTGCCCGGCACGGACACCCCTTACGTCGCCTTCACCAAAGGCGCGGTGGATGGCCTGCTGGCGATTACCGACCGGGTGTGGGACGGCGACAAGTTGGTCCCTATGGATGAAATCTGGCGCACGCGCATCGAAATCGCCAACACCGACATGGCCCAGAAGGGGATGCGCGTGTTGGGACTGGCCTTGCAAGGTCTAGATGCGCCGGATGAGCCGCTGGAGCAAAATCTGGTGTTTATTGGCCTGGTGGGCATGATTGATCCGCCGCGACCGGAAGTGAAAACGGCCGTAGCCACCGCCAAAGCCGCCGGAATGCGCCCCATCATGATCACCGGCGACCATCCGTTGACGGCCCGGTTTATTGCCCATGATTTGGGCATTAGTCAGGACGGCCGTGTCAAAACCGGCATCAACCTGGACCAGATGACGCCCGAAGAGCTGGAACAAACTGTCGAAGAAGTCTCCATCTATGCCCGCGTCTCGCCGGAACACAAGCTGCGCATCGTGGAGGCCTTGCAGCGCCAGGGCCACATCGTTGCCATGACCGGCGATGGCGTCAACGACTCGCCCGCTTTGCGCCGCGCCAACATCGGCATTGCGATGGGCATCACCGGCACCGATGTGTCCAAAGAAGCGTCCGAGATGGTGCTGCTGGACGACAATTTTGCGACCATTGTCGCGGCGGTGGAGGAAGGGCGGGTCATCTTCGACAACATCCGCCGTTTTGTGAAGTTTTCCATCGCCGGCAACCTGGGCAAGGTGCTGGTAATGCTGGCGACGCCGCTCATGGGCATTGCCGTGGCGTTGGAACCACTGCAACTGCTGTGGCTGAATTTGCTCACCGACGGCTTGCTGGGGCTGGGGTTGGGCGTGGAACCGGCGGAAAAGGGCATTATGCAACGGCCGCCGCGCGAACCGCAGGCCAGTCTGTTTAACGAAGGTTTAGGCCGCCATATCTTATGGGTGGGGGCGTTTGTGGGTCTGGTGGCGTTAGGTGTGGCTTACGCTGCCTTTGATCCGGCCCACGTGGAAGATGAAACGTGGCAAACGATGTTGTTTACCACGCTGGCCTTTTTGCAGGTGGGGCAGGCATTGGCGTCGCGTTCCAGCCGGGAATCATTTTTTACGTTGGGCTGGCGCACTAATCTGACGTTGCTCTGGCTGACGCTGGTGGTTATTGGGCTGCAATTGGTGGTGGTGTATTTGCCGGCGCTTGAGCGGTTCTTCAGTGTGGACCCACTTTCGCTACCGGAACTGCTGATTTGCGTATTGTTGGGCAGCCTGGCCTTTTGGGCGATTGAGGCCGAGAAATGGTGGTTGCGGCGAAACGGCCGTTAAGGAATGAAGATTAAATAACATACGGAAGATTGGACAAATCTTCTGAGATTTGTCCAATCTAAACGTGCAAATTATTCAAATCTCGTTCCTAACCATCACGACAGACTGTAATCGGGTGATTTTATGGGCATGAGCGCCAGCGTGAATTGGTTCGGGCAAGTTATGGTACAATCCAACAGGGAAATAAACGGTCAGGCGCTATTACCTGGTTGCCTTCTGTAACGACGTTATGAAATCCACAACGACACCGCTCCAAGTTTTTCTGGCTATTCTGGCCGCCGTCAGCGTGATGGCCCTGGCCTATTTTACCGCGCCGGTGTGGCGCGCCTTGTTGGTGGCGGCTATTT
>CALFEW010000583.1 GCA_937958365.1 uncultured Chloroflexota bacterium
AAAACCGAATTCATCTACACGAATTTTCGAGAGGCGCGCAGCGCTAAAATGACCGAATTCGTGGATGAGGATGATCGGCGTCAGGATGAGAAAAAATCCGGCAAGTGCCCATAAAAACGACATAGTACTTTCCTTGTAATGGCGGGTGGGGAATGAAGCAACCCCAACGGCGCTTTAGCATCCGGGCATTATACGCCTGTCCGGGAAAGGGTAGCAACCCATCCCCCGATGATCTTACCTCATTCTAACCGATAAACTGCCTGGGGGTCTAGATGCAATCGTACCGGCTGGCCGACATCCGGTAATTGCTCGTTGGAATCAAACTCTAATTTGAGAGACACGGCCGTTTCCCCCGCCAGGCCATCTACCAACACCGTCACAATCTGATAACGGCCGCGAAAGGAGAGGTCTTGAATACGGCCGTTCACCACGTTCTCGCCGCCTTCAGATGCGGGAATGACGCGGGCGGCTTCGGGGCGGATGAGCAGGTGAGCGGATGGGTCAGCGGCAGCGGCGGGGGTGAAGCTGAGCGGGCCGAGGGGAGTTTGGGCGCGAGGCGGGTCGGTGGTGAGCAGGGTGGCGGGCAGGATGTTGTCCATGCCCAGGAAGCGGGCAACGAAGGCAGTGGCCGGTTGGCGATAGAGGTCCGTCGGGCGGCCCACCTGCTCGATTTGCCCGGCGTTCATGACGACGACGCGGTCGGCGATGGCAAACGCTTCGGCCTGGTCGTGGGTGACATAAACGGCCGTAATCCCCTCCGGCCGCCCCACCAATCCCCCAGCCTGCTTCAGAATGTCGCGCAGTTCCAGCATCAGCCGCTCGCGCAGGGCGCGGTCTAAGGCCCCCAGCGGCTCGTCCAACAGCAGCAGGCGCGGCGCGGGAGCCAGGGCGCGGGCCAACGCCACGCGCTGCTGCTCGCCACCCGACAATTCATGAATTTCCCGCCGGGCAAATCCGGCCAGCCCAACCAGTTCCAACACCTGGGCCACCCGGTCGGCCATCTTTGCTGCCGACCAACGCTGCATCCGCAGGCCAAAAACAACGTTCTGGCCCACGTCTTTGTGGGGAAAGAGGGCGTAATCCTGAAAGACCATGCCGAAGCCGCGCTGGTGGACGGGAACGGCCGTTAAATCTTCCCCCTGCAACAACACCTCGCCGCCGTCGGCTGTCTCCAGCCCGGCAATGATGCGCAGCAGCGTGGTCTTGCCGCAGCCGCTCGGCCCCAACAGCGCCACAATCTCCCCCGCCGCCACGGAGAGAGAGAAGGAACGGAGAACGGCCGTATCGTCAAAAGACTTCTGAATCGTGTGCAGGTCTAACATCAATTGACAATTGTGAATTGACAGTTGTCAATTGTCAATTTTTAGAACTCCCCGACATCCGCATAGCGGAATCGTTCGATGGCGATGAAGCCCACGGCACAGACGAGCATGAGGATGGTACTCATCGCCATCGCCTGACCAAAGTTGAGCGCGCCGGGCTGGCCCAGGTAGCGCTGGATGGCGATGGGCAGCGTGAGGTAGCCGCTGTTGGGGCGCACGATGAAGCTGGTGGCCCCAAATTCGCCCATGCTGACGGTGAAGGCAAACACGGCCGCAACCAGCAGCGCCCGCCCCATAATCGGCAAATCCACCTCGCGCCAGACACGCAGCGGCGACGCGCCTTGCACGGCCGCCGCCTCGCGCAGGCTGGGCCGAATGCCCAGCAGCACCGGCATCAGGCTGCGCACCACAAAAGGAAAGGCCACCAGGGTGTGGGCGATCAGCACCAGCAGCGGCGACGTGCGCAGCCAGTCGAAGGAGACAACGTAACCAAAACCCAACGTCACTGCCGACGCGCCCAGCGGCAGCATGAACAGTGGGTCCAGCCAGTTGCGCCAGCGTGACGGCCGTACCAGCAGCGTCGTCGTCAGTACGCCCAAAAAGCCGGCAAACAGCACCGTTAGCAGGGCATAGCCGATGGAATTGCGCACGGCCGTCAGCGGCGGCACGAATAACACGCTGCCCCGGCGCAGTTCCGGCAGCGCCTGATAATAGGCCAGGGTAAACTGCCCATCGCGGTCTACCAGCGAACGCCAGACCAGAGCCACCAGTGGGCTGAGCAAAAACAAACCCAGTCCGGCGGCCAGGGCCACAACGGCCGTTTTCTCCATCCAGGTTTGCGGGCGGCGCAGATTGGTTTGCTGCGGGCGGAAGTCCAGGGAAACGGCCGTGTTCTGCTGCCAGCGCCCATACACCGACATCAGGCCAAAGGTGAAGATGATTTGCACCAGCGACAGCAGCGCGGCAATGTCCGGGCGCAAAAAAGTCACGTACTGGCGGTAAATTTCGGTCTCCAGGGTGCTGAACTGCGGCCCGCCCAAAATAAGGATGACGCCAAAGCTGGTGAAGGTGAAGAGGAAAATGAGCAGGGCAGCGCTGAGCAGCGACGGCCGTAACAACGGCAAGGTAATCTCGCGGAATGCCTGGCGGCGCGATGCGCCCAACACCCGCGCCGCCTCTACCAGACGCGGGTTCAGGTTGGCCCAAAAGCCGCCCACCAGCCGCACCACCACGGCCACGTTGTAAAAGACGTGGGCCAGCAAAATCATCGTCAGCGTTTGCTCGATGCGCAGGGGCGCGCGTTCTAAATCGAACAGGGCGACGAGTAACTGGTTGATGGGGCCATTGACGCCGAGCAAAGCGCGGAAAGCGGCGGCCACAACGACGGTGGGCATCACGAAGGGAATCGTGGTGAGGGCTTTTAGCAGGCTGCGGCCGCGAAAGTCGTAGTGGGCGAAGAGGTAGGCGGCGGGCAGCCCGGCGATGAGCGTAAGCAGCGTGGACAGCCCGGCCTGCCAGAAGGTGAACCAGAGGATGCTGCGGAAATACGGCCGTTCCACCAAATCTACCACCGCAACGGCCGTGATGCTGAGGCGGAAGATGTTGACCAGCGGGTAAAAGAAGAAGGCTGCCAGGAACACCAGGGGCGTCATCAGGACGATGACGCCCAGGAGGCGCAGGCCGCGCCGCTTGCTTGCCAGAGGATTTTGCCGCATCGGCGACAGTTTAAGGGGAAGTGGGGGAACTGTCAAACGGCAGACTTCCCAGCGTTGGTTGATATTTGGGAACGGCCGTTCTCAATCCACCAATTCCGGCAGCGCTTCACCGGCTCTGGGTTCCAACACGCGCCAGACCAGGAAGAGAAGCAACCCAAACGGCCCACTCATCAACGTAAAAAACAACGCCGGAATACGAATCCAGGCGGGAGCGTGCAGGCGGCGGCACTGGCGATAAATCCAGGCCCCGGTGAAGAGGTCCAGGGCCAGCATGTGCGCCCAACCGGCCAACGCCCCTTCCCGCGTGCTCAACCCCTGACGGATGCCCTCCAGGGTGGTAAAATCCGGCAGTCCTTCGCCCGACCCGGAGCGCACGGCGGCCACAAGCGCCGCCACATAGTGCAGCGCCGCCAGGGCAAAAACGGCCGTCGAGCGGCTGGCGCGTTCGGTGAGCGGCTGTTCGGGCGCAAACATCATCGCCAGCCATAAAGGCATGGGAAGGGCACTGATCAATTTGAAGAATGTTTCCATCGTTTCTCCTTTGAAAATGGGAGCGCGGACGTCCCGTCCGCACCGGCAGGCGGGACGCC
>CALFEW010000584.1 GCA_937958365.1 uncultured Chloroflexota bacterium
ATTTCTGCGGGCAGCATCTGAAACTTGCGCCGATTTGCGATCTTGCGCTTGAACCTGCGGAGATTGCCCCCGAAACCTTCTCGTAACAGGCCGATTTGCATATCACCATAAACTGAACACTCTCGGAATCCTGTGTTATAGTTGAATAAGGCCATCAGGAAGGAAAACATGAAAGCAGACAAAAACAGCGACCAGTTTCAAAAAGCCATTCATCAGGCGATGCGCGCCTGGCACACAATTGGCGGCTCACCGGAGAGTTTGCTGTCTGATTTGTTGTTGGTGCAAGAGAAGATGCCGGCAGCGCAGGAGACGAATCCGGCTTCGCAGCGCCTGGCTGCCAATCAGGTGCTGTTGGCCGGCATGGAAGAGTTGGCCGCTCACGACGAGATGGCTGAGCGTGTATTGCAGCTTCGGTTTCCAGACAATTGTTCCTTGCTGATGGTCGCTAACCGGCTTAATGTGAGTGAACACACGGTCAGCCGTTTGCAGAAAGCGGCCCTACAGCGTCTGGCGGAGATCATCTTTAGCCAGGAAGCAAAGGCGCGTGACATCAACGCGCAATCTATTGAAGTTCATTTGCCGCCGGCCTCGTATACGCAGTTGTTTGGCGTAACCACCATGCAGCAGGAGCTAAACCATCTGCTCCAACAGCCGGATGGCCCCTGGGTCATTGCCATTGTTGGCTTAGGCGGGGTGGGGAAGACGGCCCTGGCCGACAGCGTCACCCGGCAGATGATTCGCCAGTTTTGTTTTGACGACGTGATCTGGCTGCGCATTGCCCCTATGACGATGAGCGGTTTGTCGGCATCCCCTGAGTTGACGTTTGATCATCTGGTCGTGGAATTGTTTGAACGTTTTTGGCCGGGTACAACACAGGCACCTGATAAGCGGTTGGCGCATGTACGGCAGCATCTGCAATCACGGCCGTATCTGATTGTAATTGACAACATCGAAAGCGAAACAGACACGTCTTACCTTCTGGAGCGTCTAAACGGCCTGGCAAATCCCAGTAAATTTTTGCTGACTTCGCGCACCCGTCCACACCAGGCAGCGATGGCTTATTCATTTACGGTAGAAGAGCTGTCGTTTTCCGATGCGGTGGCTTTGATGGATGCCCACGCGCAAGAGGTGGGCATCCGGGCGTTTGGCTCTGCTGAAGCCGTTGATTATGAAGATATTTATGCCAAAACAGGTGGGAATCCATTGGCTCTGAAGCTGGTGGTCAGCTTGTTGGATTTGCTGCCACTGTCGCAGGTGCTTGGCGGTCTGGCTGTGGGGCAAGCCGGGGCGATTGAGGCGATGTACCGGTATATTTATTGGCAAACGTGGCAAACCTTAAGCGAAAACGGCCGTACTCTCCTCCTAACCATGCCCCTTGTTGCCGGGTCCGGTGGGACGCCCGACTACCTGAAAACGCTGAGCAACCTGGACGACGCTCAGCTATGGCCCGCCGTCCACGAACTGCGCAGCCGCTCGTTATTGGAAGTGCGCGGCACACTCAAAGACAAACGTTACGGCATCCACCGCCTGACAGAGACATTCCTGCAAACCGAAATCATCCATTGGCCCGGCGTCGGCTAGGCAGCCAGCAAAGATTTCGCAGCGCAGATTGGTCCAATCTCCCAGATTGGTCCAATCTACAGAAGCGCACTAATCGCCCGTTTCCAGTCTCCAGGCGTCCGATTCTATGTAGGCCAGCGATTGGTGGCGGAAGTAGGTGTTGTAGAGGTCGGCGTAGTGGCCGCTGTGGGCCAGCAGCGTTTCGTGGTCGCCTTCTTCGAGAATACGGCCGTTCGCCATCACAATAATCCGGTCGGCGTTTTTCACGGTAGACAGGCGGTGGGCAATGACAACGGCCGTGCGCTGCGCCATGATCATATCCAGCCCTTCCTGAATCTGCGCTTCCGTGAACGGGTCCACGCTGGCCGTCGCCTCGTCGAGGATGAAAATGGCCGGGTCTTTCAGGATGACCCGCGCCAAAGCCACCAACTGCCGCTGCCCCATCGAAAGGCTGCTGCCCCGTTCGCCCACATCGGTATCCAGGCCCCGCGGCAGCGCCTTCACCCACGCGCCGTTGTCAATCTGATTGGCGGCCCAGGCCACCCGCTCGTCGGTGGCCTGCGGCAGGCCGTAGCGGATGTTGTCGCGCACGGAGCCATCAAATAAAAATGGCTCTTGGGGGACCAGGCCGATTTGCTGCCGGTACTGGCTGAGGTCGAGGGTGCGGATGTCACGGCCGTCTACCAAAATCTGCCCGCCCTGGAATTCGTAGAAGCGGGTGATGAGTTTGGCGATGCTGCTCTTGCCCGCGCCGGTGTGGCCCACCAGGGCGATGGTTTCGCCAGCGGCGATGTCCAGCGAGAAGTCGGGCAAAACGACTTCCTTGTCGGTGTAGCGGAAGGCGACGTGGTCGAACTGGATGTGGCCGGCGAGGCGGGGGATGGGGGTAACGGCCGTTTGCACCACCTTCGCCTCCGCGTCAATCAGGGCAAAAGTGCGCTCTGCCGCCGACAACCCATCCTGAAACTGGCTCCAAAACGAAGCCACGCCCATCATCGGCCACCAGAAATAGCCCACCGCCTGCATGAACAAAAACCACTGCCCGGCCGAAATGCCGCCCGTCACCCCGGCCAGCGCCGAATCGGGGCGCGTGGCTAAACCCCCGGCAAAAATAAGCAGCCCCGTGCCCAATCCAGAGGCCAGCCCCATGATGGGAAAAATCGAGACCAAAGTCAGGCCGCGCTGCACGCCGGTTTTGTAGCCCAGTTTGTTGTTCTCGTTGAAGGTGTCGTAGATGGCCGTCTCCTGGCGGAAGCTCTTGGCGACGGTGATACCGCTGACCGATTCTTGAATCTGGGCGTTGATGGTCGCCGTGACGCGGCGGGCATTTTGCGTCACGCGGCGGGCGATGCGCCGGAAGCTGAGCGCAATGCCAATCGCCAGCGGCGACATGCCAATGAGCAGCAGCGTCAGCCAGACGTTGATGCTGAACAGCCAGCCCACCATGATGATGATGAGCAGCACCTGACTGAGCAGGCTCATCGTCAGGGTGACGGTGGCGGCGAAATCTTGCGTATCGGAGGTGATGCGGCTGACGATTTTGCCGGAAGGATGTTCATCGAAGAAGGACATATCGTGCTGCACGGTGGCCGCGAAGACGTCGCGGCGCAGTTGCAGCACCACTTCGCCCACCACTTTGGCGGCGAAGTATTGGTGGATGAAGTTGAACACCCACGCCGCCACGCCCAACAGCATCACGCCGCCCGCCAGCAACAGCATCGCCTCGGTGGTGGAATTGGTCGCCAGCAGGTCTATGCCGCGGGCGATGAGGATGGGGCTGCCCGTGCCGGCCAGCGAGTTGAGGGTAATTGTCACGGCCACAAACAACATTTCGCGGGTGTAGGGTTTGAAGTAACTGATGATGCGCGCCAGCAGTTCCCGGTCATTGTACTGCCGGTCGTAGTCTTCGGTATCGAGTCCGTCTAAGATAAAGCCCATGTTTCGTGTTCCGTGTTCCGTATTCCGTGAGCCGTGTTCCGTGTTCCGATTACGGAATACGGCTCACGGAATACGGTTTACGATTGAAAGCTAATCATACCGCGCAAAGATGCGCCCATACGCTTCGCTGCGTTCCAGCAGCTCTTCGTGCGTGCCCTGGTCTACGAGACGGCCGTTATTCAGCACCAAAATATGGTCCGCCCAGCGTATCTGGCTGAGGCGATGGGTGATGAGAAAGGTCGTGCGCTCGCGGCTGATGCGCTTCATCGCCCGTTGAATCTGGTCTTCGGTGGCGCTGTCTATGGCGCTGGTGGAATCGTCCAGGATGAGGATGCGCGGGTCGGTGAGGAAGGCGCGGGCGATGGCGATGCGCTGCCGCTGCCCGCCGGACAGCGTGACGCCTCGTTCGCCCACTTCGGTAAAATAACCCTCGGTGAAGCTGGTGATGAAGTCGTGGGCCTGCGCTTCGTGGGCTGCCTGCTCGATGTCGGTCTGGCTGGCGTCCGGGCAGCCGAAAGCGATGTTTTCGGCCAGGGAGCGCGAGAAAAGGAAGACGTCTTGCTCGATGGTGGAGATTTGCGAGCGCAAGGATTCCAGGTTCCAATCTTCGACAGGCAGGCCGTCTATGAGGACACGGCCGTTATCGGCGTCAAAAATCCGGTTGATCAGGCGCGTCAGGGTCGTTTTGCCGGAGCCGGTTTGCCCAACGATGGCGACCGTCTGCCCGGCTTTGGCCGTAAAGCTGACATTTTGCAGCACCGGGCTGCCGTTGTAGGCAAAGCTGACGCCTTCAAAAACCACATCACCACGAATGGGGCGCGTGACCCCGGCTTCGTTTTCGTCCAGGTCGGTTTCTGTGTTCAGAATGTCCAGAATGCGCCGGGCGCTGGCGATGCCCAATTGCACCAGATTAAAGGAGAAGATGGAGACAAAGGTGGGGAAGCGCAGCACGCCAAACAGCCCCATAAACGTCACCACCTGCCCCAACGTCAGCACGCCGTCGCGCCAGAGCCACATCGCCTGCAAAAAGCCACCCGCCAGACAGATGCTCAGGATCAGCAGCGGCAAATACCAGGCCTGGATGATGCCCTGCTTGACGAAATAATCTTTGTAGCGGGCGGCGCTGGTGGTAAATTTGCGCAGCTCTTCGATTTCCTGGGCGTTGCCCTTCACCACTTCGATGCCGCTGATGGATTCGGCCAGACCGGCGTTCATCACGCCGAACTGGTCGCGCATGGCCTGGCTGACGGGGTTGAGCCGCCGGGCAAAATCGGTCAGGGTGATGGCGAACAGCAGCAGGTAAAGCAGGGGGATGATGAGCAGTTGGGTGTTGAGTTGGGCAATGAGGATGATGGGCGCGACGATGCCCATGAAGCCATCCACGATGAGCATAACGCCGGGGCTGAACATGATGTTGAGGGTGCGCACGTCGTTGGTGGCGCGGGCCATGATGTCGCCGATGCGTTGACGGCCGTGAAATGTCTGATCTTTGCCCAACAAACTGGCGTACAACTCATCCCGGCTGTCCCGCTCCAGCCGTTGGGCGATGATTTCGTTGGCGTAGTTGCGCCCCAGGCCAAAAAGCCCCTGCGCCGCGGCGACCAGAAACGCGCCCACCGCGACGGTCGCCAGGGCGCGCACGTCCCATTCCGGGCTGGTGATCACGTCGAAGCCGCGGCCGATGAAGACCTGGATGTAACTGTAGGCGAAGTTGTTGACAACGGCCGTTACCGTCACTGCCACCGGCAGCCAGGGATACCGCCACAGGTGTGAAAGTATCCAACGGATTGGCCCTTTGCGATTATAAGGGTATTCATTTTCCAGGCGGAATTCTCGTTTGGTCATTCGTCTTGTAGTCGAGTAGGATCAGTATTGGTTGGATGCTTATCGGTGAACAATGCCATTGGTCATTCGATGATTATCTAACGTGGAGCATTATAGCACATCTGTTCAAAAGTTCAGACAAATTTGTTGCAGGCAAAAAAGACGCAGATTAAACCTGTGCGCGGCGCAGAACCGCTTTCATTCCGAAATCCGAAATCCGAAATCCGAAATTTAAAAGGGAGGAACAATGTCTGACTTAAAAGATCGTGTAGCAATTGTCACCGGGGCAGGGCGACGGGGTGGCATTGGCGCGGCCATCGCGCGGAAACTGGCGGCTTGTGGCGCACATCTGGTCCTGGCCGACATTTGCGCCCCGGTGTCGGATTTGCCCAACACGGGCAACGCCGCCTGGGATGAACTGGTAAGCGTGGTCGAGGAATGCGCGGTGATGGGCGTGCGGGCCATCGCCGTGCGCCTGGACGTCACCAACGCCGAATCGGTGGACGCCCTCATCGCGGAGACCCAAGAGGTGTTTGGCCGATTGGACATTCTGGTGAACAATGCCGGAGCGGCCGTTGGTCCTGCGCCGGTCTTGTGGCAGGCGGAAGCGGCCTGGCGGCGCACGCTGGAAATTAACGCCACGGGCACGTTCCTGTGCTGTCAGAAGGCGTTGCCGCTGTTGGTCAAGGGGGGAAACGGCCGTATCATCAACATGGCCTCCATCGCCGCTGTGCGCCCCAAACCCAACGTCGCCGCCTATGCCGCCAGCAAAGCGGCCGTCGTCGCCCTGACCCAATCGCTGGCGCAAGAAGTAGCCGCGCAGGGCGTCACCGTCAACGCCATCCTGCCCGGCGACGTAGACACCGAAATGAAGCAGTGGGGCATGCAAATGGAAGCGCTGCTTGCCGGCCAGGAGAAACAAGACGTGATTGCCGCCCTGTCTGCCAAAATACCGGTCGGGCGGTTGGGCGCGCCCGAAGACGTGGCTAATCTGGCGGCCTTCCTGGTCTCAGACGAGGCCGGTTTCATCACCGGTCAGGCGATCAACGTGACCGGTGGCCGGGAAATATCGTAGAGCGCGGGGCGTTGGCTCAGGCGATGGAAGCATCCTTACAATTACAGTAAAATCTTGGCCGTGAAATCTAAAGGCAAATCTTCATCTATCCAGCGCTGGCTCTTTGCCATTCTCGTGATTGGCTTTCTTTATGTTCTTATCAGCCGGTTTGCCGAGATTCGCCAGTTGTTGGGCACGTTGGTGCAGGGGCAGTGGGGCTGGATTGCGCTGGCCGCCGGGCTGCAAATGGGCTATTACGTCGTGTATGCCACCCTGTTTTGGGCGGCTTTTCGCATTGTAGACATCCCATCCCGCGTGCGCGACTTGCTGCCGATCACCTTTGCCTCGCTGTTTATCAACGCCACCACGCCTTCGGCGGGCACGGCGGGAATTGCCCTGTTTGTGGATGATACGCGGCGGCGCGGCCATTCACCGGCGGCCGCGACGGCCGGGACGCTGCTGGTGCAGGCTGGGAACAACAGTATTTTCATTTTGCTACTGAGTCTGGGTCTCATCTTTTTGTTCCGGCATCATAACCTGACCGGGTTGGAAGTGACCAGCGCGTTGATTATGTTTTTGCTGGTGGGTGGTATTTTATTTGTGCTGGGGCTGGGTGTGTGGCGGCAGGCGTGGTTGTATTCGCTGTTTACGGCCGTTGCCCGTATGGTCAATGCTCTGGGGCGGCTGGTTAGACGGCCGTCTCTCCTGCCCGACGATTGGGCCAAACGCAACGCCCACGAGTTTGCCGGTGCGGCCGCGGCTATCAGCGCCCATCCCAGCCGCCTCGGCCCCATGCTGCTCATCGCCCTGGCCATGCACCTGCTGAACATCCTCAGCCTGCTGTGCATCTTCCTCGCCTTCCACCAGACGCCCACAGCCACGACGCTCATCTCCGGGTACACCATGACGGTTTTGTTCACGCTGGTGTCACCCACGCCCAACGGCATTGGCGTGGTCGAAGTGGTGGTGCCGCTCATTTATGCGTCGTTGGGCATTCCGGCGGAAATCGGCGCGGCCATCACGCTTTCGTTTCGTGGCCTGTCGTTTTGGATTCCCATGCTGGTGGGCTTCTTCCTGCTGCGCCAGCTTTCCATGTTCAGCAGTTCGGAGCGGGCGCTGGCGGAATCCGGGCAGGTGCGATTGGTGGCTATTTTAACGGCCGTTATGGGTGTGCTCAACGTCTTATCCGTCATCCAACCGGCACTGATCAGCCGCATCTCCACCCTGACGCAATATTCCCCGGTAGCTGTGCGACAACACGGAGCCATCACCAGCATCCTCACCGGCTTTGCTCTGCTCATTCTGGCGCGCGGTCTCTGGCGGCACAAACGCATGGCCTGGATACTCACGCTGCTGATGCTGGCCCTTTCCATCGCCGGCCACCTGCTCAAACAAAACTATGCCGAAGCCGCCCTGGCTTTTCTGCTGGCCGTGTACCTGTTTGCCCAGCGCTCCCACTTCCACGCCCTCTCCGACGAACCCTCCATCTGGCAAGGAGTCCAGATGTTGGCGGCGGCGTTTGCTTTTACCCTCGCTTACGGTCTGATTGGCTTTTATGTGCTGGACCACGTTTACGATCTGCCCTTTGATCTGGCCGACGCCTGGCGGGAAACAATTCTTTTCTTCACCATTTCGTCGGAGCCAGGTCTGCTGGAGCTAAAAACGCCGTTCGATTACCTGACGGCTTCCATTTACATCGTTGGCGCAGTGACGTTGGGTTATGCCTTGCTGATGCTGCTGCGACCGGTGCTGGTACGTACCCCGGCCGGTGAGCAGGAACGGCGCAGAGCGCAAACGATTGTGGAGCGCTACGGCCGTTCTTCTCTGGCGCACCTCATCTCCCTGCCCGGCAAGTCTTACTTCTTTAGCCGTGGTGGTTCGGTGGTGGCCTTTGCCTTGCAGCGCGGGACAGCCATCGCTTTGGGTGATCCCATAGGCCCGCCGGACGATGTGGTCGCGACCATTCGCGCGTTTTATGAATACGGCCGTCATCACGATTGGCGCGTTGTGTTTTATCGCACCACCGCCGACTACCTGGCCGCCTATCACGAACTTGGCCTGCAAACCATCAGCATCGGCCAGGAAACGGCCGTCAACCTGCGCAATTGGTCCCTACCTGCATCGCCATCCGCCGCCGAATGGGAAACGGCCGTCCATACCCCCCCGCTCAGCCCGGACCTCATCGAGCGCCTGCGCCTGGTCAGCGACGACTGGCTTAGTGATTGCGGCCGTGAAGAAAACCATTTTGCCCATGGCTGGTTCAGCCGCACGTACATCAACCAGGGCGTCCTCTTTACCTTATCCGCCCAGGGACAAGACATCCTGGGATTCGTCCAGGCCGTGTCCACCCAGGTTGGGACCGCGCCCGACAGGGGCGAACTGGCCCTGGCGCTGCTGCGTCACCGGCAAGGGTTAACGGCCGTTGCCCGCCGCCAACTCCTCGTTGCTGTGGCTACCTGGGCCAAAATGCAGGGCTATACCCGGCTTAATTTGGGCCTGCACGCCATGCCGCCCCATCTCAACGGCGACGCGCCAGCGCGCGACCGGGTTGCCCAGGTCATTTACAAAGCCGTCGAGCCATCGCTGCTGGAAGGCGATTGGTCGGAACTAGATCAGGTTTTCACCCTCGACCCAGCCGCGTTGTGCTTTCTGGTTTATCCCGGCTCGGTCAGTTTACCGGCAGTCTGGTCGGCTTTGGCGCGCGTCGGTGGCAGCAACGTATGGTCACAAATCTTCTCGACGTAACCAATCAGACCTATTTACCATGAGCAGACTTGTCAACAGGCGTAGTTTTGTCGTTCAGTTGGTGGCCGGGTTTTTCGCGCTTATTGTCCTCACCACGCTCATGGCCGGTGTGCCCGCTTATCTGCTCACGCGCCTGCAACTGGAGAAGCAAGCCTGGCTTAACGTGGAAAACACGCGGCAGGCGACGCAGTCGCTGCTGCGCGCCGAAGCCGACGAACTGCGCAACCTCACCGCGCTGCTCACCGAACGCCCAACCTTGCAGCGCCTGACCCGCGAAAGCGACCTGAACGAATCTTCTATGCACGCCGACCTTGCGGCCTATCTGGAAGAATTTCGCCAGCAAAGCGGCCTCGATTTGCTGCTCTTTTGCGATGCGCTGGGCACGCCGCTGGCCGGGCAGACAGAGTTGTCTTGCCAGACGGCCGTTCGCCCCACCTATACCCTCGTCGCCAACCAGCCCGCCCTCGTCACCGGCCACCCCATCACCGACGATCTGTCCGGCGCGCATTTGGGCACGGCCGTGGCCGGCGTCTGGCTCCACGCTCCCTTCTGGCAAGAACTGGCCGCCAATACCGGCAGCAGTTACAGCCTCTACGACACGGACGGCCGTTTCCTCACCGGCAGCCTGTCCAG
Organism: uncultured Chloroflexota bacterium; assembly: GCA_937958365.1. Taxonomy (GTDB): domain Bacteria; phylum Chloroflexota; class Anaerolineae; order Promineifilales; family Promineifilaceae; genus Leptovillus. The sequence continues at coordinate 9,755 of CALFEW010000584.1, forward strand.
GCCCGATTATGCCACGCTGGCGGCGCCCTCTCAGCCCCAGGAAATCGTCAAACCAGACGGCCGTCATTACTTTGCCGATTATCTACCGCTGAGCAATGGCGAAACGGCCGTCTATCGCCTGGAAATCGCCCTGCCCGTCAACGACCTTATCGCCACCGAAAATCAGGCCCGCCTCATCCTCATCACCGGGGCCGGGCTGGTCGCCTTGCTTGCCGCGGCGATGGGCTACTGGGGCGTGCGCCGCCTCGTCTCGCCCTTGCAGACGCTTACCCAGGCCGCCGACCGCATCAGCCAGGGCGACTTGATGGCCCCCATCCCCGCCCTGGACGAACCGGCCGAGGTAAAAACCCTGGCGGCCGCCTTGCAGCAAAGCCAGGCCAGCATGTTACACGCCCTGGAAGAAAGCTCGCAGGCCCGCGATTGGCTCAATACACTGATTCAGTCCATCGTCGAAGGCGTTGTCACCTTCGACACGGCCGGGCGTATCACCTTTTTTAGCCAGGGGGCGGAGGCGTTGTTGGGTTGGACGGCCGTTATGGTTCTGGGGCGTCCCATCGAAGAAGTGCTGCCTCTGGCCGAAGAAGAAGCCATGACCTTGCTGGACGCCCTGCCATTAACCGGACAGAAGCGCTTCCTGCGCATTCGCACACACAGCGGCCAGCCCGCGTTGTTGGCTATCACCGGGGCGCACATGACGCCGCCCGACGGCCACGATGTGCAGGTGGCCCTGGTGCTGCGCGACGTGACGGCCGAAGAAGCCATCCGCCATTTGCGCTCTGATTTCCTGGCAAATATCTCGCATGAATTTCGCACGCCGCTCAGCACGCTGAACGCCTCGATGGAACTGCTGCTGGACGAGGAGGAGGCGCTGACGGCCGCAGAAATGCGCCAGCTTATCAAACCATCCCACCTGAGCCTGCTCAGTTTGCAGACATTGGTGGATAATTTGCTGGAGAGCAGCCGGATTGAGGCGGGGTATTTTGCGGTGCAGAAACGGCCGTTACCCCTTAACCAGCTTCTCACCGACGCCCTCACCATCGTCCGGCCGTTGTTGGAGCGCCGCCGCCAGATTTTGTCGCTCATCGAACCGGCGCGCGTCTTCACCGTCGAGGCCGACCTTGCCCGCCTGACGCAGGTGTTGGTGAATCTGTTAAGCAACGCCAGCAAATACAGCCCCATCGGCAGCGCCGTGGAATTGCAAATTATCCAGCAAGATAATATGCTTCGCATCGCTGTATTCGATCAGGGACCGGGTATCCCACCGGAAGAACTGAACAACGTCTTCCGCCGCTTTTATCGCCTGGACGCTCAGGAACGCGAGCAATATGGCATCGGTCTCGGTCTATTTGTTGTCAAAACCATTATCGCTGCGCATAACGGCCGTGTCGGCGCAGAAAACCGGCCCGAAGGCGGCGCGGTATTTTGGGTGGAACTGCCACTCAAGATGGAAGACTAAAGATTAAAGATTGACGGACAGTAATCTTCAATCTTTAATCTTCTCCCGAAGGTATCTTATGAAACTACTCCTCGTCGAAGATGATCTTGCCCTTTCGGATGTGGTTGCTTTTACGCTGCGGCGCGCCGGGTTTGACGTGCTGACGGCCTATGACGGCCTGGCGGCGCTGACAACCTGGGAACAGGAAACGCCAGACCTGGTCGTGCTGGATTTGAACTTACCCCGGCTGGATGGATTGGCCGTCTGCCGCCAGATGCGCAGCCAGAGCGATACGCCGATCATCATTTTGAGTGTGCGTGGCGGCGACGAGGCGGTGGTGAAGGGGCTGGAACTGGGGGCCGACGATTATATCGTCAAGCCGTTTAGTCCGACGCAGTTGGTGGCCCGCGTGCGCGCCCTGCTGCGCCGCGCCGGGGTGACGCCAACCGCCGGGGTGTTGGAAACGGCCGTTTTCACCCTCGACCGCTCCCGCAATGAAGTCAGCCGCGCCAACCAGGAAGCCATCCGCCTGACGCCGCTGGAAACCCGCCTGTTGGAAGCCCTCATGCGCAACGCCGGGCAGGTTCTCTCCACCGATTTCCTCATCAGCACCGTCTGGGGCGCGGAAGGCGGCGACCGCACCATGCTCAAGCAACTCGTCTACCGCCTGCGCGCCAAAATCGAACCCGACCCCTCCCAGCCCACCTGCGTCGAGACCATCCCCGGCGTGGGTTATGCCCTGAGGCAGTAGTCAACGGTCAATAGCCAACGGTCAATAGTCAATAGTCAACGGTCAATTCTTGCCCCTCGTTTCGCTTTTGTCTGACCGCACCTATAGCCGTCCCTGTTCACTGTTATCTGTTCATTGTTACCCGTTGATTCCTGCCTGTTCTCCGGGCATAATCGGTCCTGATGAATATCTTCACTTACGACCAGTTCACGTTTCCCCTGCCGGAGGGCCACCGTTTCCCCGCTGAGAAGTACCGTTTGCTGCGCGAAGCGGTGGAAATGGCCCAGGTTGTTCCCCCTGAAAAGTTGATTGTGCCTACGCCAGCGACGGACAACCAGCTCCGCCGGGCGCACAGCGAGGAATACCTGGATAAAGTGGCCAACGGCCGTCTCTCCCCCGAAGAAATCCGCCGCATTGGCCTGCCCTGGTCGCCCGAACTGGTCGTCCGCTGCCAGCACTCCGTCGGGGCGACGATTGCCGCCTGCCGCACCGCGCTGCAAAACGGCCGTAGCGCCACTCTCGGCGGCGGCACCCATCACGCCTGTTGGGATGAAGGGCAGGGTTTTTGCGTCTATAACGACACCGTCGCCGCCGCCCGCGCCATGCAAGCCGAAGGGCGCGCCCGGCGCGTCCTCGTTGTAGATTGCGATGTGCATCAGGGCAACGGCACGGCGCAAATCACCCAGGGCGACGAGACCATCTTCACCTTTTCCATTCATGGCGAGAAAAATTTCCCCTTCCGCAAAATCCCCAGCGACCTGGACGTGGGCCTGCCCGACGATACCGGCGACGCCGACTATCTGGCGGCGCTGGAATCGGCCTTGCACACGGCCGTTGCCCGCGCCCGCGCCAACCTCGTCATCTACCTGGCCGGGGCCGACGTCCATGAACAAGATCGCCTGGGGCGTTTGTGTCTGACCAAAGCGGGCATTGCTGAACGCGACCGGCTGGTATTGGGTGTGTGCCGGGCAGCGGGGCTGCCGGTGGCCGTGACGATGGCCGGGGGCTACGGCCGTTCCCTGCCCGAAACCATCGCCATCCAACTGCAAACCATCCAGATTACGGCGCAATTCCGGTAACGGCCGTGCCGCAAATAGCCAGAGATGCCCGCAACGGGTATAATTTGTAACGGGGTGCAGCCATCACAGCTAAAAAAAGATTCGATCTTGCCTGAACGACACTCTTGCGCCCACTGCTGACCATGCGACCCGACAGGAAATCTTATGAAGTTTATTCAGTTCATGCGGGTGATCACCCGCCCGATTCTACGTGTGATAGCGGACGTAGACGTTCAGGGGCTCGAACAAATTCCTCTCACCGGCAGTGCGATTGTGGCTTCCAACCATCTGGGCCGGTTAGATGCCATGCTGGCCGTCATCGTGTCTGATCGTGAGGATTTTGTTTTGATGATCGCCGAAAAGTACCAGAAATATTTCTTCTGGCGCTGGGTGATGAAGCAGCTAGACGCCTTGTGGCTGAACCGCTACGAAGCCGATTTTGAGACTTTGCGTGAGGTGATCAAGCGGGTGAAACAGGGGCAAATTCTGGCGATGGCCCCCGAAGGCACACGCAGCAAAACCGAAGCGCTCCAGCAAGGCAAAGAAGGCGTGGCCTTTCTGGCCACCAAAACCGGCGCGCCGGTCATCCCCATTGCCGTTTGGGGCACAGAAGATCGCCAGGTTATACACCGGCTCATGCGATTCCGGCGGTTGTCTGTCCACGTGCGCGTTGGCGAGCCTTATACGCTGCCGCCCATGCCACGGGGCAAGGAACGTGAACCATTTTTGCGCCGGCAAACCGACGAGGTGATGTGCCGGATTGCCATTATGCTGCCGCCGCAGTATCGCGGCGTTTATGCCGACCATCCCCAACTGCACACACTGCTGGCCGAACGAGGCGGGAGTACGGCCGTTCCGCCCCTCTCGCGCCCCCCTGATTTTCACGACTACCCCGGCCTGCCCGGCGAAACCCCAGCCTAGCGACGGACTGCTCTCATGCGAATTGCCATGGTCGGGCCGTTTGGCTTTCATCCCAACAAAACGATGCGCAGCCGGGCGCTGGGTCTGGCACGGCCGTTAGCCGCCCGCGGCCACGACGTACACATCTTCATGCCTCCCTGGCAAACCCCCGCCGAAGCCGATAAAACCTGGCAAGAAGATGGCGTGTTGATCCGCAACGTGCCGCTGTCTGGCGGGATGGTAGGCATTGCCCGCCGCCTGGTGCGCGAGGTATTGGCCTGGCAGCCGGACGTGGTTCACTGCTTCAAACCCAAAGCGTACAGCGGATTGGCCGCCTGGTGGCTCTGGCAGTTCCATCGCCGCGACGTGGGCCTGGTGGTAGACAGCGACGATTGGGAAGGTTGGGGCGGTTGGAACGACCTGGCCCCTTATTCCAGCGCGCAAAAACATTTCTTCGCCTGGCAAGAAACCTGGGGCATGACTCATTGCCACGCCCTCACCGTCGCCAGCCGTGCCCTGGAGACGCTGGCCTGGGGGCACGGCGTACCGCCGGAACGGGTGGTGTATGTGCCCAATGGAGCAGGGATCAGTGAACAGTTAACAGTTAACAAGCAACAATTAACGAAAAACCTCACTTCCCCCCACCTTCTCCTTTACAGCCGGTTGTTTGAGTTTGATACGGCGCGGTTGGTGGCTATTTTGCGGGGGGTGAAAACGGCCGTGCCCACCCTCCACATCCTCGCCGTCGGCGCGGGCCTTTACGAAGCCGACGCTGCCCAATTCCGCCAGCAGTTGGCCGCCGCCGATTTGCTGGACGCCGTGGAAGACGCGGGTTGGGTAGACGAACAGGCGCTGCCCGGTCTGCTCCGGCGCGCCGACGTGGGCATCTACCTCATGGAAGACACGCTGCTCAACCGGGCCAAATGCCCCGTCAAACTGGCCGATTTGCTCGCCTTTGGCGTCCCGGTCGTGGGCGAGGCGGTTGGGCAGGTGAATGAATACGTCCTCCACGGTCAGACTGGTCTCCTGCGCCCCAGCGGCGACACCGCTGGCCTCACCGCCGACCTCATCCATCTGCTAACCCATCCTGAAGAACGCGACCGACTGGCCGCCAACGGCCGTCGCCACTACACCGACCACTTCGCCTGGCCCCATCTGGCGGCCCGCCTGGAAAAAACGTATGAACAATTAACAAATAACAGTTAACTGTTAACTGTTATTGTCAATCGCCACAGACCTAAGACGCTCAGGCTGACGTCGCGGGCGCGGATGAGCAGGCTGGCGCTGAGGCCGACGGCCGGGTCCAGGCCCAACAGTGTCAGGGTGAGAATCTGGCTGGCTTCCAGCGTGCCCAGGCCGCCGGGCAGCGGCAGCAAGTAAGCGATGCGGGCGGCGGTAAGCAGGGCGATGGTTTGCACGGCCGTCAACTCCAGTCCCAAAAAGCGCAGCATCAACCCATACTCGGCAATCAGCAGCAGCCAGCTTAGCAGCGAAACCAGCAGCGCCGCGGCCAGCGCCGCCGGGCTGGACTGGCAAAAGCGGGTCGCCTGGGCTTCGCTGTCCCGCAAAACGTCCAGCAGCCTCGCCGCCCTGGCCTGCCAGCGGGCGCGCCAGGGCCACCAGGCAAAGTGGGCGAGCCATCCCAGGCTCCGCGTGATGGGATACCAGCCCATCCAGGTGGCTGCCAGAAAGAAAGCCGGAATCGCCAGCAAAAGGACGGCGAACACGGCCGTTTCCTCGCCCACCCTATCGCCAAATAAACGCTGCTGCAAAATCACGATCACGCCCACAGCCAAAAAGAGAAAATTCACCAGCAGTTCCAACGATTTGTCCATAGCGACGGCCGCGACGGCCGTTGGACGTGGCACGCCGTGCCGCTTTTCCACCAGGGCTACCTGCACCGGCTCGCCGCCAAAGTGCGGGCCAGGCGTAAAATAGCTGACGCCAAACGCCGCCAGCCGGTAGCCCAACAGCCGGAAAAAGGGGACGGCGTGGCCCTGAGCGCGCAAAATAATCCACCAACGGCCGTTCAGCGTCAGCAGCACCAGCCCATTCATCACCACCAGCGCCGCCAGACTGAGCAGGCTCAATCGCTGTAAGGCCACCCAGACGTCGGCCAGCGGAATAACGCGCACCACCAGCGCCAGCAGACCCACGGCCAACAGCCACGGCAGCGCCCATTTTTTGATTTCGGATGTTTGATTTCGGATTTCGGATTTGATTCGTCCACTCACCCCATCACCTCTTCCCCCGCTCGCCGTACCATAAACCGTTCCTCCGGCTGCCAAAGGGAAAGCGCGCCGGTTCCCAGCAGCGTGATGGCAGCGGCGCAGGCCAGCGCCGCGCCGTTGGCCCACGTCAGGCCGCGGGCGAGAATGTCGAAGCCCAGGGGAAAGACCAGGAGGAAAGCCAGCAGCCGTCCCATCACGCCCAGGGTAACGGCCGTGCCCGCGCCCACCATCACCACCACCCAGCCAGTCGCCCAGGCAGCCGCGCCCGGCAGCCGCCAAACCGCAAACAAACCGGTCCAGTCCGGCGGCCACAGCGCTGCCAGACAAACGGCCAGAACGAGACGCAGTCCCAACGGCAGCCAGTGCGCCGCGGCGACAAACAAGCGCCGCTGCCCGCGCCGATAGGCGGCCGACGCCGGATCAAGCCAACCGGCGGCGACGGCCCAATCACGCATAAAGCTAACGGCCGTGGCCGCGCCAAACACGGTCCCGGCAATCGTCGCCCCGGCGGGCGGCACGATGGGCCACAACACGGCGCTGAGAAAACCCATCTGGAAACCGGCGAAAATGCGGCGGTGGATGCTGGGCGGCATCTCGTAGATGGGTTGGCCGCGCCGCACGCGCCGCCACAAGCCGAAGACAAACAGGTAACGGGCCAATCCCAGCGGCAAGTACCAGAGCGGCAACTGGCCGTACCACACGGCCAGCAGGGTGACAATCAGCACGCTCAGGCCGTCGTATTCCATGTCTAGGATTTCGCCCAGGCGGGTGGCGTGATGGGCGCGGCGGGCGGCGTAACCGTCCAGGTAGTCGGCCACGTCGGCGGTCATGTAGAGGAGGGCAGGCAGCCAGGCCAGCAGGCCAGCAGGCCAGGGCGAGAGGAGGAAACCGGCGAGCAGCGCCGTCGCCAGGCCGCGATACAGCGTGAGGATGTTGCCCAGGCCGAGGGTGGGGAGTACGGCCGTTTCCCCTTTTCGGTGGTTGTCGGGCAGGTTGCGCCAAAACAGGGCCAGCACGTAGGCCAACACCGGCCCGGCCAGCAGCGCCCACCGCCCGGCGTACCCCGGCCAGACCCGCCACAACCCCATCGCCGTCAACAGCCACACCCCGGCGGCAACGGCCGTGACGGTTATTGCGTGTTGTCGTAATCCGTTATCCGTCATTCACAATTCACAATTCACCGTTCACAATTCACAATTCCTCACCACCCCATCGTGCCCGGCTCCCCTTTGAAGGGACCGACGACGTCCGCGGTGATCCAGCCACCGTAAAAATTGCCCGGCTGCGGCGTCACCCGTTCGCCGTTTACCGTGCAGGCGTCCATTGGCGCGGCGTAAAAAGCGACGTAATTTTTGATGGGCGCGAAGGCGGGCGTGGGATTGCGGTAGGTCCAGCCAACTTTCGCGGCCTGTTTATCGCCGACGCTGACTGAGTAATAGCTGGCCTGGCCCTTCCATTCGCAGAAGGAACGGCCGTCGGCCGCTGCCACATACTGCATCTGAATGTCTTCCGGCGGGATGTAATAAACGGGCGGGTGGCTGGTCTCCAGCACGCGGTAAGCGCGGCGCGTATCGGCAATCACCACGCCGTTGAAGGTGATCTGAATGTGCTTTTCTGTGCGCTCCAGGCGCGGCGGCCGGGGATACTCCCAGACGGATTCCTGGTCGGGTTGAGGGGGGATAGGTTTCGGTTTGAACATGGTGTAATCCTTTTGGTTGGATGGGTTGGTTCGTTGGTTCCAACAAACC
>CALFEW010000585.1 GCA_937958365.1 uncultured Chloroflexota bacterium
TGCCAGACGACGCTGGCAAAAAAGGCGTCATTCTGACGAGTCTTCGAGGAAGAATCCCCTTGCGGTAGACAAATGGGGATTCTTCCCCATTCAGCTTCGCTCAGGGCCGCAGACTCCGCTCAGAATGACTTCGCCCAACTCTTGACCATGACAAAATTTACCCCATCTGCTCGATGGCGAGGTTGAGGATGGTGTAATAGGCCCGGTAGGCCCAATCGGGCCAGCCGCTGCCGGGCAGCACGGGCGGGAAGATGGACGCGCCCGGTTCGTTGAAGCGGTTGTTGACGCCCAGGCCGTCCCAGATGACGTCTGCGCCGGGGATGCCCAGGTCGGCGGTGGCGGGGTCGGGGTTACGGCCGTTACCGCTAAACATATTGCCATGCACCCGCACATTCTCCGACTGCGGCCCCACGTCTACCTCGTTCATGTCGAAGCCGCCGGAACGCTCCAGACCAAAGACCGCCACGCCGACGGTATCGTTGCCGGTGATGGTGTTGTTGGTCACTTCGGCGTTGTCGGTTGCCAGCAGCAAGACGCCCGTGCCCACCGGCGCGATGCGGGCAAAACCGCCGGGCGCGAAATTCGCCAGGTTGTTGTTTTCCACCACATTGTCATACACGCGGGTGTCGGCCGAGATTTTAGAGGTTAGCTGCGGCAGCAAGACGATGAGGATACCCAGGGTATTGTCGTGGACGTGGTTGTTGTAAACCTCGCCGTTGATGGTGTTTTCCAGTTCAATGCCCAGCACGTTGCCGTAGGCTTCGCTGTCGCGCACGATGACGTTCTCGCACTGCCCGGCGTAGATACCGGCGTCATCCACGCCCGTGGTGACGACGCGCTCGATCAGTACGTTGGTGCTTTGCACGGGGTAGACGCCGTAAGTGCCCACGTTTTCGGCGAAGATGTCGTGGAAATGCACGCCCGTAACGCCTTCGACCAGCACGCCGTTGTCGGTATAGTTGCGCACATGCAGGTTGCCGACGGTGAAGTTGTTGCCGGAGGCCAGCACCCCTTCCGGCAGCTCGCCCTGGCCGTCGAGGATGGGGAATTCGCCCGCCTCGTTGGGCAGGCCGCGCAGGGTAAAATCGCTGATGTCTATGACGACGCGCTCGTTGTAAATGCCGTAGGGGATTTCGACGATGTCGCCGGGTTGGGCGCGGTCTACGGCCGTTTGTATGCTCTCCCCGTCCGCCACCCGAATGGTCTGCGGGGCGTGGTCGGCGATTTGCTGCCCGTCGCCGCCGACGTTGTAGCTGGCGGCCACCTCGCGCATGGGGTTGGCGATGGCTTGGATGACGGGTAGGCCGGAGGGAACGGCCGTTACCATTTCCGGCAGCCCGCTCTCATCGGTGAGGGCCATCAGGAAGGCCACCAGATCGGCCCGCTCCTGATCGCTCATGGCGAAGCCCTGCACAAAGACGTCTATGTCGTCACGGCCGTGGGCGCGCCCGCCGCCTTCGGCATAGAAATCCACCACGTCCTCCAGCGTCGCCATCGAGCCATCGTGCATATAGGGGGCGCTGAGGGCGATGTTGCGCAGCGTGGGCACTTTGAATGCGCCGTTCAACCCATCGGCCACCACCCCGGCGCGGCCCGGATCGTCGCCCGGCACGCCGACGACGCGGAAGGTGTCGTTGGCGAAGGTGGGCGCGTTGTGGCACTCAAAGCAGCGCGTCGCGCCGGAGCGGAAGAGGGCCAGCCCGCGCCGCTGTTGCGCCGTCAGGGCGTCGAAGTCGCCGGCGGCGTAGCGGTCGAAGGGGCTGTTTTGGCTGAGCAGGCTGCGCTCGAAGGTGGCCAGGGCGCGTTGCACGTTGTCGTAGGTCAGCCCGTCGTCGAAAGCGGCGGCGAAGCGTGCCTGATATTCGGGGATGGCGGCCAGTTCGGCCACCATGGCGGCGGCGTCGGTGACGCCCATCTCGTTGGCGTGGGTGAGGGGGATGGTGGACTGGGCTTCGAGGGAAGTTTCACGGCCGTCCCAGAACAAATTTTGCGCGAAGGCGACGTTCCACAAGGTGGGGGCGTTGCGGTCGAGCGGGCTGCTATCGAGGCCGGCGGGTTGGGAACGGCCGTCGCCGAAGCCTAAATCAGGGTGATGGCAGGTCGCGCAGGCCACCTCGTTGTTCTCGGAGAGGATCGGGTCGAAAAAGAGCAACTGGCCCAAGGCGACTTTTTCTGGTGTGGATGGATTGTCGGCCGGTTCCGTGGTGGCGGGGAATTCCCGCTGCAAACCGGAGTAGGAAGGCACCACGCTTTTAGACCCCGCGCCGTGATTGGCGCGTACGTCGGGGTCGGTGGCGATGGGCCGGGCGGCGGCGGCGATGACGCCCACCAACAGCAAAACGAGTACGACGGCCAGGATAATACCGAACCATTTGGCTACTTTTTTCATATCTCCTCCTGTGGGAAAGAATTTATTACAAAGGGACAAAGGGACGTAAGGAACAAAGGGAAATTGGGAAGGGTTGGTTTTCGAGCTAACCAACCAACCAACTAATAAACTTCTTCACTCATTCCATTGTCAGTAAATAGGCCACAACGGCGTCGAGGTCTTCGCCGGTGAGGTCTTTGCCGAAGTTGTTGGGCATCTGGTTTTCGTAGCCGGTGACGAGGTAGGCGTCGGGGTTGAGGACGGAGGTGTAGATGTAGGTGCGGGCGTCCTGGCCGTCTACGCGGTCGGCGGCGCGGCTGGCAATGCCGGCCAGCGAAGGGCCGACGATGGTTAGATCGGGTTGGAGGCTGTGGCAAGCGCCGCAGTTCTGTTGGAAGACTTTTTGGCCGCGGGCAAGCTGCGGCGGCAGGGTAGGCGTGGGCGGCGGGGTGGGGGTGGCCGGTGCGCCGCAGCCAGCCAGAATGAGCAGTATGAAGATGAAAAGTATGACAATCCGCTGAGACAATTGGATTTTTTCCGCCGGTTTGTGTGAAGTGGCGGGAATTGTAAGGGAAACGGCCGTGTCCGGCAACTTGCTCTTTGGCGGGGCATATGAGAGAGTGGATCAGGAGGTTTTATGGCACACGATGATGAAAATGAACAACGGCCGTTGGCCACCAACAAACGCCAATCGCGGCGGAACGATGATAAGAAGCTGCTCTATCTGGTGATTTTTACCCTGGTTGTCATTGGCGGCGGGTTGATTGGGCTGATTTTTGGCTGGGAAGCGATGGCAACGGCCGTGCCCTGCCTGCTCGGCGGCGCATTCCTCATCCTCGTCCCCTGGGGCTTGCTGACGCTGGCGGAAAAGTGGCGGGATAGGATGGAAGGGTGACAAAGTGACAGGACTTTATCACCTTGTCACCTTGTCACCTTGTCACTCCCTCATCTTCCAGCGCCAGGAAAAGGCGGGCGTAGATGAAGGCGTTGTCGCCGCGGGCGACGAAGAGGTAGCCTTCGTCGTCGTCGGTGAATTCAGGAACGAGGTGATTATGGGCTTCACAGTGCGCTTCTAGCTGCGCCAGTTCCTTCAGGGCGGCGGCTACGGCTTCGTCCTGGCTGACGATGAGGATGTAATAGGCGTCGCCATCTTGCCAGATGTGGGTGTGCTGGCCGCGCAGCCGGTTGAGCAGGCGTTGTCCAGCCTCGCTGGTGAGGGCGCAGCCGGCCTGTTCCAGCAGCCAGTCGAACATGAAATGCGCCTGGGATTGGGTCGCCGGGTCGGCGCACACGCGGGCCAGGAGTTGATCGAAGGCCGCCGCCGGGCGGTTGTGTTTGGTGTGCAGGTCTTGCAGGAAAAGCTCCAATTCGTGCTGCTGCACCAGCAGGCTGGTGATTTGCGCTTCCAGGGCCAGGTAGCGGTTTTCGGCGGTGTGGATAACGGCCGTATCGTCCAGATTACCCGTCTCCCAGGCGTGCAGGAGGGGCCGGATGTCGGCCAGCGAAAAGCCCAGCCGTTGGGCGCGCTGGATGAGGCGGATTTTGGCGACGGCGGCGGGGGTATAGAGGCGATAACCGGCTTCGGAACGGCCGTCTGGCGCAATCAACCCCTCCTGCTCATAAAAACGCAAGGTCGAAGGGCGCACGCCCACCCGTTCAGCCAGTTGTCCAATCGTCAACATGCCATTCACTATAATACGCAATCTAAAAATGGCAACCTTCCGAAGACTGAAGACTGGAGACAGGAGATTGGAGACTGGTTCAATCTCCAATCTCTAATCTCCTGTAGATTGTTTAATCCGCGTTCCTAACTTATTCCCAGACAGGCGATTTTCCCTTACAATGCAGAGTGGCAGCCGTACCGCCAGCCTTCATTCCGAAATCCGAAATCCAAAATCCCAAATCAAGGAAGGGTCTTATGTTCGTGTTCCAGGTGCATCATTTTATCAAGCCGGAGATGATTGAAGCGTACAAAGCCGCGACGCTAGAGAATGCCCGCCATACATTGCAGGAACCGGGCGTCGTCCGCTTCGATGTGCTGCAAGATAAAGAGGATCCCGCGCATTTCAGCCTGTTTGAAGCCTATCAGGACAAAGCCGCGCAGGAAGCCCATCTGCAAACGGCGCATTTTTTTGCGTGGAAAGAGGTGGCGATGCAGGCGTTTGCCAAACGTGGCTTTGGGTATGAGTTTGAAGTACACCGGCCGTAATCCGGTCCTGCTGTTTTTGCTTCGGTGAAAGTTGGATAGAATAGGCGCAAAACCGATTGAATTCTCAAGTCGGCCCATGGCTCAGGCAGTATAAAGGAGTATATCGTGGTTACTAATCCTAAGTTTCAGATATTTCAAGGCAAAAATCAAGAATATTATTTTCGTCTCAATGCGCGTAATGGTGAACAGATTTTAGCCAGCGAGGGGTATGAGACCCGCGCCAGTTGCGCTAATGGCATTGAATCGGTGAAGAAGAATGTGGGCGATGACGGCCGTTTCGAGTGTAAAGTTGCCAAAGACGACCGTTTCTACTTCAACCTCACCGCCGCCAACGGCCAGGTCATCGGCCGAAGCGAAATGTACGAGTCGGCGCAAGGGCGCGATAACGGCATTGAAGCAGTGCAACGGGTGGCCGCCGATGCGCCGGTGGAAGATTTAACGGCCGTTGCCCCCTGACTATTTCCGGTTCCAACCAACAATTCGGAGATTAGAGATTGGAGATAGGCGACAGACTCGCGTTTCCTCTCCAATCTCTAATCTCCTGTTTTTTTCCCATGTCTTCATCCCTCCCCGCCAATTTGGAAATTCTCAACCGACGTTTTGCCTACCTTCCACCCATTTACCTTTTGCGTTGGGCGATGGCTACCTTTGGCTCAGACCTCGTCGTGGCCACCGCTTTTGGCCCTTCCGGCGTCATCATGATGCACGCCATCGCCCAAATGCAGCCTCGTCCGCCCATCTTTTACCTGCAAACCGACCTTTTCTTCCCGGAAACCCTCGCCCTGCGCGACGCTCTCGCCGCCCGTTTTGGCCTGGAATTTGTCGCCATCCGGCCTGACCTGACCCTGGAAGCCCAGGAAGCGCAGTTTGGCCCCGAATTGTGGCAGCACAACCCCGACCTCTGCTGCCAGCTACGCAAAGTAGACCCGCTGCAACGTTTCCTCGCCGACAAACGCGCCTGGGTCACCGGCCTGCGCCGCGATCAGGCCGCAACCCGAACCAGCGTCGAACCGGTAGCCTGGGATGATACACATCACCTGATCAAGCTGAATCCGCTGGCTTTTTGGACGCGCGAACAGGTGTGGGCGTACATTCGGGCGCATGATTTGCCCTATAACGTCTTACACGATCAAGGGTATCCGAGTATTGGCTGTTGGCCTTGCACTCAGCCGGCGTTAACGGCCGTTGACGAACGAGCCGGACGCTGGCCACACTCTGGTAAGACAGAGTGCGGCATCCATACAGATTTTTGCTTGCGCCGCAAGGCCGTGTTATAATCACAGACATAGAGCTTCTTAGTGAGATATGTTTGTGACGGAAAGTGGGCCCCCCCACTTTTTTTGTTTTCTAACTGGGATAATTAACCTGAGTGATCCAGAAAAAAAGAATGGGTAAGGTTGAAATCGATGAAAAGTGAATTTGTTTTAGCCTTCAATGAGATTTGTGAAGCACGTGGTCTGCCGAAAGAAGACGTTTTCGATGCACTGAAAACCGCCCTGGTTTCAGCCTTTCGGCGCGACTTCAATTTGAGTAACACGCAAGATGTGCGTGTGGAAATCGATCCGCGCACCGGCGAGTCCACTATTTACTCCGAGAAAGAGGTCGTGGATTCCATTATGGACAACCGCACCGAAGTCTTGCTGGAAGTGGCCCGCCGCGAACATCCCAATGCCGAACTGGGTGACGTTCTCCTGGTAGACAGCACCACGGCTCAATTCGGCCGTATTGCTGCGCAAACAGCCAAACAAGTTTTGTTGCAGCGCGTCCGCGAAGCGGAACGGGAACATCTCTTTGAAGACTTCTCTGGCCGGGAAGGAGAACTGGTGAATGGCACCGTCCAGAGCATTAGCGGCCAGCATATTACCATTGGCCTGGGGCGCACGGAAGCAACCTTGCCCAAAGGACAACAAGTTCACGGCGAACGTTACCGCGCCCACGACAAAATTCGCGTCTACGTGTTAGAGGTGCGACGGACCAATCGTGGCCCGCAAATCTTTGTCAGCCGCAATCATCGCAACCTGCTCCGCCGTCTGCTGGAATTGGAAGTACCGGAAATTTACAACGGTCAGGTAGAAATCAAAAGCATTGCCCGCGAAGCCGGTCAACGGTCGAAAGTGGCGGTGCTGGCTTTGCAGCCGGGCGTAGACCCGGTTGGCGCTTGCGTGGGGATGCGCGGTGTGCGTATTCAGAGCATTGTGCGCGAGCTAAACGACGAAAAAATTGACGTGATCGAATGGGATTCTGACCAGCACACGTTTATTGCCAAGGCGCTTAGCCCGGCGCGTGTGTCGCACGTCTTTTTGGAAGAACACCCAGAAGATGGCAAAACAGCCATTGTGATTGTGCCGGACGATCAATTGTCGCTGGCAATTGGACGCGAAGGGCAAAATGCCCGGCTGGCCGCCAAATTAACCGGCTGGCGTATTGACATCAAGAGCCTGACAGAAGCCGCCGCGGAATCTCTGGATAACCTGGACCACCCGCAGGCCAACGCCGAAGTGGCGAAAAATCGGCCGTTGCTGGAACAGGTGCGGTTGATTTTAGAGAAGAAAGCAGCCAATCGGCCGATTACTTCTGAAGATTATCACACGCTGGATCGGCTGGTGAACGGCGTCTTGGGCGCGATTGTCACGTCGCGGGCGGAGAATTTCGAGAAGACACGCAAACGTCGCTCTGAAGCGCGCCAGAAGGTGCCGACATCGAGCTGGCAGGAACCGTTGGATATGCTGGACCTGCCAGGACGTATCCATAACTTGCTGCTGGACAATAACATTGAGACCGTGGGCGACGCCATTTTCCATCTGGAAATGGGCGACGACGTGATCTTGGGCTTCCGTGGTCTGGGAGAAGCTGCGTTGGAGACGTTGAAAGAGCGTGTTGCCAATTATCTGGCGGCGCTTGCTCCGAAGGAGGCTGTGGCAGAGGTTGCGGCTGAGCCTGAGGTTGTTGTTGAGGCGGAAGTGGAAACGGCCGTTCCGTCCGAACCCGAGGTTGAAGAGGTGGTAACGGCCGTCATCGAACCGGAGCCGGAACCGGAACCTGTCGTGGTTATCGCGGAAGTGGAAGTAGAACCGGAGCCGGTGGTTGTCGCGGAAGTGGAACCTGAAGCCGAACCGACCGTGACTGACGTGGTTGATGATCTGAGTCGCTCGTTGATTAACCTGCCTGAGGAAAAACCGGAACCGCAAAAGAAACCCAAACCCGGCATCGTTGTCGTCCGGCAGGAAGAAAGCGTCGAAGAAGATGATGACGCGAAGCGCAAAGCGCGCAAAGGAAAGCAGTTGGTCTTCAACGAAGATATTGGTGAAGTTGTAACCAAGCGTAAACGAAAGGGCAGCCGCAGCCGTCCTGAGTGGGAAGAATTCGATCTCGACGAGTTATAAAAAGGTAGTTTTGTAACAATAGAGGTAGAGAAGTTCTCTATCTTTATTGTTATATGGTGACTTAACTTGATGAAGCAACAAGGCCGACGGCCGAAGCACGTTCCGCAACGAACTTGTGTCGTTTGCCGTCAGAAGACGGATAAACGGCGACTGACGCGCATCGTGCGTACGCCGGAGGGCGGGCTTGTGGTGGATTTAACTGGAAAACAAAACGGCCGTGGCGCTTACGTATGTGATCAACCGGCTTGCTGGGACAAATTACTGCGTGATCGGGGCATTTTGCACCAGGCTTTGAAGGCCAACATCCGCGACGAAGATTTGGCGGTGATTGTCGCCCACAAACCGTTCGTCGCTGAGGCTGGCCCGTAATAAAATAGATATGATTTGACTGCCAAACGTTAAAGATGTAACACCCCTCTTCAGGGGATCGTTTGCGTAGTGAGGTGTTTGAAAAAATGACGAAGACAAAGACACTCATAGAACTTCCTGCATTTATAACCGTTCGGGAACTTGCCAGTGTGATGGACGTCAGCCCGATTGACGTTATCAAAGAGTTGATGAGCAATGGCATCATGGCCAACATCAACCAGGATATTGATTTCGACACAGCGGCGATTGTTGCCGGTGAAATGGGTTATGAAGTTGTGTCGCAGGCTGAAGCGGCGGCGGCCGCCGCCGTCGAAGAAATTGACGAAAGCGAACAGTTGACCTGGCGTCGTATTTTAGCCAGGGAAGACGCTTCTAAGCTCAAAACACGGCCGCCCGTTGTGACCATGTTGGGGCACGTGGATCATGGCAAAACGTCGTTGTTAGACGTTATCCGCCAGGCCAATGTGCAAGCCGGTGAGGCCGGCGGCATTACCCAGCATATTGGCGCATATCAGGCAGAGCGCGACGGCCGTCAGGTGACTTTTCTGGATACGCCGGGCCATGAAGCGTTCACCGCCATGCGCGCACGCGGCGCTCAGTCCACCGACATTGCCATCTTGGTAGTGGCGGCGGATGATGGTGTGATGCCGCAAACCCGCGAAGCGGCCGACCACGCCCGCGCGGCCCACGTGCCCATTATCGTTGCTTTGAACAAAATTGATTTGCCTTCGGCCAATCCACCCAAGGTGAAACAACAGCTAAGCGAGATCGGCCTGATCCCCGACGAGTGGGATGGCGACACGATGATCATTCCCGTGTCGGCCAAAGAACGCCTGGGCATTGAAGATTTACTGGAAGCGATTTTGCTCATCGCCGAAGACATTAACCCGCGAGCCAACCCTGACGCCACGCCTTCTGGTTCGGTTTTGGAAGCCAGCATTGAGCGTGGACGCGGCGTCATGGCTACCCTGCTGGTGCAAAATGGCACGTTAAAGCGCGGTGATACGTTGTTGGTAGGCGACAATTACGGCCGTATCAAATCCATGTACGATTTCCGGGGTCGTGAAGTGAAAGAAGCCGGGCCTTCTATGCCCGTAGCCGTCTCCGGCCTCAAAGATATTCCCCACGCCGGGGAACAATTCACGGTGGTCAAAACCGAAAAAGAGGCGCGCCGGCTCATTGCCGAGAATCAAGAAGCCAGCCGCCAGGACGTAAACGGCCGTAGCAGCGCTATGAGCCTGGACGAGTTCTTCAGCCGCTTACAAGAAGGTGACGTCAAAACCCTGAACCTCATCGTCAAAGCCGATGTCCAGGGTTCCCTGGAACCCATCGTCAATTCCCTGGGGAAATTGGGTGACGAAGAAGTTTCCCTGGATGTATTGCTGGCGGCTACCGGCAATGTATCTGAAAGCGACATCATGCTGGCTTCTGCTTCTGACGCCGTTATTCTGGGCTTCAACGTGGAAGTAGACCCGGTCGCCCAGGCCGTCGCGAACAGCGAAGGCGTGCAAATCAACAACTACACCATCATCTACAAACTGCTGGAAGATGTAGAAAAAGCCATGAAGGGCATGTTAGACCCGGTCTACGAAGAAGTGTTGATCGGCCGGGCCGAAGTGCGCCAGGTTTTCAAAATCAAGGGCGTTGGCGCAATTGCCGGTTGTTACATGCGTACCGGCGTGGCGCGGCGTAATGCCCAGGCCCGCGTCATTCGCGGCGCAGGGTTGCTGCACAGCGGCCCGGTTAGCAGCCTGAAGCACTTGCAAGAAAGCGTGCGCGAAGTGAAGGCCGGGTTTGAATTTGGCGTCAGCCTGGAAAACTGGAGTGATTTCCGTCCAGGCGATTATATTGAATTCTTTGTAACACAGCGTGTGGAAAGTTAGGCTATGAGCAAAATTCGTCAACAACGAACAGCGGAACAGATTCAGGTCATCCTCAGCGAGCTAATCTTGCGGGAGATGAATGATCCCCGCCTGCAAGAGTTGACTATTACGGACGTGACGATTGATCGGGAATTGCAGTATGCGTCTGTGTATGTCCATGCTCTGGGGGATGATTCGCGCCGTGTAGAGGTGCTGCGTGCATTGGACAAAGCCACCGGCTTTTTCCGGCGGGAACTGGCCCAGCGGATGCGTCTGCGCACCATCCCGGAACTTAGTTTCCACTGGGATCCCACTCTGGCCCAGGCGGCTGAAGTGGATCGTATTTTGGACAGTTTAGTCATCCCCCCGCCGGACAACGAAGCATAAACGGGACCTTCAGAAATTTGCGGGCAACTATTGGGCATCATGCGTCATACGCTGGCAAAGGTGTGTGACGCATGAATTGTGTTATGCCCCACGAGTTTCCCTAGAGCCAAATAAACGTAATCCCTAAAAGGATAGGAAAATTGTGGCATTTGTAGCGGAATTCCGCCAGACGATTGAGCGCGTGCAGCATATTCTGGTTGTCACGCATGTTGGCCCTGATGGCGATGCTTTAGGTTCGTTAACGGCCGTAGGCATAGCCTTATCCCGCCTGGGTAAAAACGTGACCCTGGCCTGCGAAAGCGACATGCCGAATCGCTTCGACTATCTCGCCTATATTGACCGCGTAGCAAAACGGCCGGACCCTCGCGTGCGTTATGACGTCCTGATTGCCGTAGATTGTGGCGATGAACAGCGGATGGGCGAGGTTTATACCATGCTGCCGCAGCCCAAACCGTTTATCATCAACATTGACCATCACATTACCAATACCCATTTTGGCGATCTGAATTGGGTGGCCGACTGCCCTTCCACTGCGGAAATGATCTATAACTTGTTCAACGACATGGGCTGGGAGATTGATACGGCCGTAGCCATGAGCCTGTTAACCGGCGTCGTCACCGATACGCTGGGCTTCCGCACCCCGAACGTCACGCCGGCGACCTTGCGCATTGCCAGCGCTCTTATGGAAGCCGGGGCCGATTTGCCCCTGATCACCATGCAGACCCTGAATTTAAAGCCACTGTCCACGCTGCGCCTGTGGCAAATTGGCCTGAATCAGATGCAAATTGAGGATGGTCTGATGTGGACGACCATCACCAACCGCGACCGCGAAATGATTGGCTACCGCAACGACAGCAGCAGCGGCCTGGTCAACCTGCTGGCCGACGTGAACCGGGTAGCCATTGGCGCGGTGCTGATGGAGATGGAAGATGGCTCGATTCGTGTCGGCTTTCGCAGCCGCCCGCCTTATGACGTGGCGCAACTGGCGCAAAGCCTGGGCGGCGGCGGCCATCCGCAGGCCGCCGGCTGCACCATGAACGGCCCGCTGGCCAAAGCCGAAGCGCAAATCGTTGAACTGTGCAAGCAGGCCATTGCGCAGCAATCTTCGGCCAACACGGGTAAAAATGGAGATAGCAAGTAGAGCCAAAAGCTGTAAGCCGTATTCCGTGAACCGTGAACCGTTCGGGACACGGTGTTCAATAAAACCCTGCACGTAACCGGTTATGTCTGCAATTTCGGGAATCCTGGCGGTTGATAAGCCTATCGCCCTTACCTCCCACGACGTGGTTAACCAACTCAGGCGTTTAAGTGGAACACGCCGCGTGGGGCACGCAGGCACGCTGGATCCACTGGCGACCGGCGTGCTGCTGCTGGGTATCGGCCGGGCGACGCGCCTGCTGGAATATCTATCCGGGCTGCCCAAAACGTATGAAACGGCCGTACGCCTGGGGCAAACGACAGCTACGTATGATGCGGAAGGTGAGATTGTGGCGGAACGGCCGTTCACCCACATCACCTCCGCCCTCCTCGACGCCGCTCTGGAACAATTTCGCGGCCCCATCCAACAAAAACCACCGCGCTACTCGGCCATTAAAAAAGATGGTCAGCCCCTCTACAAACTGGCGCGCCAGGGCAAAGACGTAGACGTACCAGCCCGCGACGTGACCATTGACGAATTAACCCTGCTGGCCTGGAACCCGCCAGACCTGAGCCTGCGGGTGGCCTGCTCTTCCGGCACGTACATCCGCTCGTTGGGCCACGATTTGGGCGAGGCCCTGGGCTGTGGCGGCTATCTGACGGCGCTGCGGCGCACGGCCGTAGGCGATTTTACCCTCGATCAGGCCGTGCCCCTGGCCGATCTGACCGCCGACAACCTGCCTGCCCACGTGCAGCCGCCGGAAAGCGCCGTCGCCCATCTGCCCCGGCTGGATTTGCCGGTCTCAGAGATGGATCGCCTGCTGTTAGGCCAGCGGTTGGCGCGGGAAACCCACCATGCCCTGCATTCACTGGTGCGGGTGATGAACGGGAACGGCCGTTTGCTGGGCATTTTGCGCGCCGAATCGGACTATTGGCAGCCGCACAAGATGTTTCCATAGGGTGACGCTACTCATGACACAAACATTTGTCCACGTTGAGCATTTAACCGAAGTCCCAACGCCCAAGCCGACTTACCTGGCTCTCGGTTCGTTCGATGGCGTTCATGTCGGGCATCAGGCCGTCTTGCAGCAGTTGGTGAAGGCTTCGCGCGCGGCCGGCGTGCGTTCGGCCGTATTGACCTTTTTCCCGCATCCGACGCGCGTATTGCGCGGCCAGGAAGGGCCATATTACATCAACACGCTGGAAGACCGGGTGCGGCTGCTGGCCGCGCAAGGCGTTGATTTGATCATCACCCATCCTTTTAATGAGGAAGTGCGCCTGACGCGGGCGGCCGATTTTGTGGCGCAGCTTCTTCGCTATCTGGACATGCGCCAGATTTGGGGCGGCGATTTTGCCTTTGGCTATAAACGGGAAGGAGACGTGCCCTTTTTGCGTCGCCTGGGCGCGGAACGCGGCTTTACGGTGGAGTTGGTGCAATCTATGGTGGCCGCCCAGGGCGATTGGGTGAGCAGCAGCCGGATTCGTCAATGCCTGACGGCCGGTAACGTCGAGGACGTGGCGGTTTGTCTGGCACGGCCGTTTCACGTGACGGGTGAAGTGGTCTATGGCGACCAACGCGGCCGGACCATCGGCTTCCCGACGGCTAATTTGGCTGTGTGGGAAGAACTGCTGCTGCCGGCCAACGGCGTGTATGCGTCGTATGCCTGGCTAGGTGAAGAGCGCTACCTGGCGGCGACTAACGTCGGAGTGCGGCCCACGGTAAACGGCCGTAGCGTCACCGTAGAAGCCCATCTGCTCGATTTTGAGGGCGATTTATACGGCCAGCAGTTGCGCGTCGAATTTATGCGCCACATCCGCCCGGAGAAAAAATTCTCTGGCCTACCGGAACTCACCGCCCAAATTCAGGCCGACGTAAGCGAGATTAGAGGGTTGCTGGCGTAAGAGGTGGGACGTATCCCGTATCCCGTATTCCGTATTCCGTATTCCGTATGCCCACTTACGGATTACGGAATACGGAATACGTCTTACGGCTGATACGGCGCAGCCCAAGAGGGCGATTTGTGGACGTGGACGATTTGCCAGCCGTGTTCTCCTTTGATGAGGACACGGCTTTCGTTGTGTTGGCGATGGGTCAGGGTCCCTTCGGGGGTGGCGACGGTGAGCATGAAGGTGTAGCTGACGACGGCCGTCGTTTCTTTCCCTGTCGGGCCATAGAGCTGCAAGCGCGGTTCCCACAAATCATACCGAAAATCCGCATCCGTACCGGCCCAGCCATGTTTAATCATAAAAAAATGGAAATCCAGGCCATCTTGCCGGTGTGGGGTGATGAACCATTCATACAACGACAAATCGCCGCCGGTGGTAGCCTTATAGGCGGCTACGTCCCGCGCAAACACGCTGTGCAGATGGCGGTGCAGGGTGTTCCATACCTCTTCTTCTGTCGTTACCGTGCTGTTCTTCATCATGTTCTCCAAAAGTACAAAAAAGCCTCCGAGACGTTGGCTCATTAACGAGTGGCCGGGGCCGGACGTTCCACTTTAGGGTGCGGGTTGGCGGCCAGCTCTTCCAGAATGATGGCCACGGCCGTTTCCAACTGCGGATCACGGCCGTTAATCACCAGCTTTGGCGTCATTTCCACTTCCACATCAGGGGCGACGCCCTCGTTTTCCACGACCCAGTTGCCATCCGGGCTAAAAATCGCCAGGCGCGGGGCGGTAATCATGCCGCCGTCCAGCAGGATAGGATTGTCATAGATACCGATCAGGCCACCCCAGGTGCGCTTGCCCACCAGTTTGCCCAGACCACGCTGGCGAAAGAAGAGCGGCATGGCGTCGCCGCCGGAACCGGCAAACTCGTTAATCACCATCACTTTGGGGCCAAAAATGGACGCGGCCGGCGTGCTGAAGATTTTGCCCTCGCGGGTGGCCCAATAGCTCAGCAACGGCCGGTCCAGCATGTCTATGACGTAATCGGCGACGGAGCCGCCGCCGTTGAAGCGCTCGTCCAGGATGACGGCTTCTTTGTCGAGTTGGGAGAAGTAGTAGCGGTTGAAAGAGGCGTAGCCCTCCAGGGCGGTGTTGCTCATGTAGACGTAGGCGACACGGCCGTTGGTCATCTCGCTGACTTTGCGCCGGTTATCTTCCACCCAGGACCAGTGGCGCAGTTCGTTTTCGCTGTGAATGGGCACGACGGTGACAGTACGGCCGTCTGCCTCATTTGTTGTCGGGCTGACCAGCAGGCTGGTCTGGCGGTCGGCCGTTTTCTCGAAGAGGCTGTAGAGGTTGATGGGGGCGCGCAGGGAACGGCCGTTGACCGCCAGCAAATATTCACCCTCGGCCACGTTCACGCCCGGCTCTGTCAGCGGGGCGCGTAGTTCCGGGTGCCAGTTCAGGCCGGCATAAATGCGCCGGAAGCGATAGTAGCCATCCACCAATTCATAATCCGCGCCCAACAGGCCGCCGCCCACCCGGTTTGGCGTGGGAATGTCGCCATACATCACATAAGCGTGTCCGACCGACAGTTCGCCCATCATCTCGCTAAAGACAAAATTCAGGTCTTGCCGGTGGCCGACATGGGCCAGGAATGGTCGGTATTTGTCTACGGTGGCTTCC
>CALFEW010000586.1 GCA_937958365.1 uncultured Chloroflexota bacterium
CTGAGACGGCCATGGTTGCTTTGTGTGCTGACGGCCGTGTAGACATTGAGCAATCCCCAGCCTGTGGTCATGTTGGGAGTCGTGGCGGAAAGGGGAACGGCCGTTTCCGTGAGAATGCGCGTCAGGTCGGGGCGCGACAGGGTGGGGTTGGCGGAAAGCAGCAGCGCCGCCGCCCCGGCCACGTGCGGCGTCGCCATGGACGTACCGCTGGCGTATCCATACGCCCCGCCGGGCAGCGCCGACAAAATCTGCGCGCCGGGCGCCGTCAGCGCCGGTTTCACCTCGTTGGTTAAAGGCGACGGGCCGCGTGAAGAGAACCAGGCGGCTTCGTCGCGGTCATCGCTGGCCCCGACGGCCAAAACGCCAGGAATGCTGCCTGGGGAAAGCACGCTGCCGGCCGCCGGGCCGCTGTTGCCGGCGGCAAACACGGTGAGGATACCGGCTGTGTGAACGGCCGTGATGTCTGCCACAAAAGTCGTCAGCCAGCCGGGGCCGCCCCAGGAGCCGTTGATCACGTCTGGGGCCAGGCTGGGGTCGCCGTCTGGGGCCAGCAGCCATTGAAAACCGGCGTGGATGGAACTATCGTAAATGAGGCCGTTGGGGCTGGCGATGTTGACGGCTATCCACTGCGCGCCAGGAGCGACGCCGAGGCCGTTTTGGCCCACGGCCGTACCGGCGACGTGCGTGCCATGCCCCACGACGTCGAAGGGCACGGTGAGTGTGGGCATGGTGGTGTTGTACCAGTTGCCGGCATGGACGATCTGGCCGCCGCCCAGATTGCCGCGATAGTTGGGCAGCAAGGCCGGGTGCTGCCAGTCTACGCCGCTGTCCATGATGGCGACGGTGACGCCGGAACCATCCACGCCCAGGGCGTGCCAGACGTAAGGGGCCTGGATGCGATCAATGCCCCAGCTTTGGCCGGAGAGGGTGGTGGTAACGGCCGTTACCCGGTCCAGATACCCGGCCGTGTCGGCGGCGGGTGGGCTGATGAGCGGCCGTTCGCTGTCGGGCAGGATGCGGGCGACGGCCGGGTCTTGGGCCAGTTGGTAGATGGTCTCGGCGCGGCCGGTGACGGCGATGGCGTTGACAATCCAGAAGGGTTGATAGGCGGCGACTTTGCCGTCAGCCTGCCATTGGGCTAATTGTTGGCGGAGGTGGGCCTGGGTGGAAACGGCCGTCTCTTGTAACTGCTGCACGATGGCCGCACGCCGCGCTTCGGTCTGGGGGATGGTTTCCAGTCCGCGCAAATCGGTGGCGGCGGCCAGGTGAACCATGTAGCGGAGGTTGGCCGCCGGATGGGTGGCCGACAGTTCTTGTTGCAAGGTGGGGTCTATTTTGTCGGAAACGGCCGTGCTTCTGGGGGCCGACAGTGGTGTTGATTGGGCATAAGCAGGAACCAGGAGCATGAGCAATATGGCGCAAACCCCCACGAGGACGGACAGACTGAGAAATAGCAGACGTTTATACTTCATAACTG
This sequence comes from uncultured Chloroflexota bacterium, assembly GCA_937958365.1. Lineage (GTDB taxonomy): Bacteria > Chloroflexota > Anaerolineae > Promineifilales > Promineifilaceae > Leptovillus. The sequence goes on from CALFEW010000586.1 coordinate 1,478, forward strand.
TCATTATAGTGGAGTTTAGGCGCAAACGTCTTCACCGGAATTTTGACCGGCTTGCCGCGTGGCTTACACTGCCTGAAGTTTGTATGACGGGCCGGTCAACCCGATGGCGGGGCGCGATTTCCGGCAATGTCCGGGCAACTTTTGCCAGGTTGGGAGACTACCTTAAACTAGTTTGTAATCGTCACCCATATAATTATTCTAGCCTTTGTGTCTTTGAAGGTGGTTTTACCGCAGATATTTAATCCCAAACGGTTTGGGGTATCGTTTGTGGGGTTTGATTTGTGTTTCTTTAGAAATATAGACAGAAGCTGACGGATTCTCTACACTGAAAATGATTTCAGCCAACCAGACTCCTGTGAGTATTCCTTTTTACCGGCAAAAGCTTTTGTTTATGAGACGATCTGGGTAAAGCAGCGGAGAAAAACGGCCGTTTGTCGGTGCAGCCAAACGGTTGTTTAGCATTATGTAATGTATCGATCAGGTCGTGGCTGTATGGGAAGAAGGATTCGAGATGACATTCTTGTATAAAGCACATTGTCGTAAAAGTACGTGTGGATTTGTTCTATGGGGGGTGGCAAATCCCGCTGCTGCAGCCGAGGTTTCGTGTGGTTGCCATGCGTTTACGCCTTAATATTGCAGCCCTCCTTTTCAGCTTTGGTTCTTTCTACATTGTCAGTACGCAATTGGCGGCTGTGTTTCCCGCTGCGCGATTGACGTGGGATTTTCTTGTCTTTGGC
>CALFEW010000587.1 GCA_937958365.1 uncultured Chloroflexota bacterium
GCCATTCAGGGCGATACCATCCTCGTCGGGGCCAATGGCGATGACGACGCGGGTGGCAACGCCGGCGCGGCTTACATCTTCACCTATGATGGCAGCGCCTGGAGCGAAACCGACAAACTGCTGCCCGGCGAAGTAGGCGACGCACATTTTGGTAACAGCGTGGCCATAGACGGCGCAACCATCGCCGTGGGCGCGCCCTACACCGACAGCGGCGTCACCAATTCCGGCGCGGCCTACATCTTTGAGGATGACGGCGGCTGGACACAGACCGAACGATTCGCCACCGGCGGCGGCGGCGCAGTACTGAGCGATCTATTTGGCTGGGCGGTAGCCCTGAACGGCAACATGCTGCTGGTGGGCGCGCCATTGGACGACGTGGTATACGTCTTTAACCGGGACAGCGCGGGCTGGGCGGAAACGGCCGTTCTCAGCGGGACCACCACCCAATCCGGCGACCGCTTTGGTCAGGCCGTATCCACCGACGGCAGCCGCATCCTCGTCGGCGCGCCGCAAGATGACGACGCGGGGACCAACGCCGGATCAGCCTTCCTGTTTGCCCCTGTTGGCGGCGTCTGGCAGCAAGAAACCCAACTGACGCCCACCCAGCCCACCCCACTAACTGGCGCGGCTTTTGGCTCGTCGGTAGCAATTTTTGGGGGAACGGCCGTTATTGGCGCGCCCAACAGCCAGGGGGTGGTAGATGCGGAAGAATCCGGCGCGGCTTACCTGTATGAATTCAACGGCCTGGCCTGGACTGCCGACATCCTGACAGCCAACCTGGCGCAGGCGTTTGATCATCTGGGAACGGCCGTTGCCCTGAACAGCGCCGGTATCCTGGTCGGCGCGCCCGACAGCAACCTGGCCGCTATGGACGCCGGGGCAGTCTATTACTATGCTCATGAAAGCACGCCACCGCCACCGCCGCCACCACCGCCTGGCGATGAGGAAGTGTGCCTGAGCGAAGGGCAAAGCACCGAAGAAGTGCTGCCCGGCGTCACCCTTACCTGGGACAGCGCCCTGCGCTGCCTGAACGCCCCAGTGCAAGGCCAATACGCCTTCACCGTCACCCTGGCCGCCGACAGCGGCAATGCCACCAACGTCGTCATAGACGATGTGGCCCTCACCCACACCACGCCACGCCCCTTGGGGCAAGCCCCCACAGCCGACATTGACGCCACCACCGGCCTCTCTCTCACGCTGGCCGCCGATGGCCAAGGCGCATTCAGCGTCACGGGCAGCTACGAGATGGTGATAACCGGCGCGACGCAAAAGGCCAATCTGCACTTTTGCGCCACCGGCCACGACCCATCCAGCGGCGAATTGTTCTACCTGGGGCTAAACACCTTCTTGCGCGATGGGGATGATGGGGACGATGGCAGCGGTAACGGCGCGCCGCCTACGCCGCCGGTCATCAGCCAGGTAAGCGCGCAACCCACTCCCCTCCGGGCCACCATTACCTGGAACACCGACCAACCGGCCACCAGCGAAATCATCTACTATACGGCCGCTGATCCGGGTGCGGTCATGACGGTGGCGCGGGGCTGCCTGGCCGCCCAACAACACACGCTCCTGCTGGAGAATTTGCTGCCGGGCACGGAATACCGCTTCCGGACGCAGTCGCGCACCGGCGAGGGGGCAATCGCCACTTCAGATGAATTTAGCTTTACGACGGCCGAATTTAGCGAACACGTTTATTTACCGATGGCCCAACGTTAGGAAATGGGTCCAGAGTGTTGACCATTGGAAAAGGAGTACCCTATGAAACAGTGGAAGTTAGCGTTTGTGGCCTTAAAGTGGCTTCTTGCATCAAGCTGATGGCGTTCTGACCGATAATCTGGGGCGGGAAGTGACGATCATCGTTCCAGACGTGGGGGCCGCCAACGGCATCATCCACGCCATAGACGCTGTAGTTTTGCCTTACGCCCTAAGGAAGAGGGGACGTTTTAACCGCGGAGAGGCGGAGAGCGCGGAGTTTTACTGTAATTGCTAATTTGCGATCGCTTGGGTATGCCAAAGAGCCAAGAGCGACGCTTGTACTTTAATTATGAATGGAGCAGTTTCGCTTATTTTGCAAATCTATTTATGTTAAGCTGTTTGTCAAAAATATAATTGGCACATTAGGCCGTCCCGGCAAACTCCAGGGGCGGTGTGCGCAAATATTCGGTCGTGCGCTGTTTGCACGTAAAGTCGCGGAAAGCACGCTGGATTTGCTCCGGCGTCAGAGACATCGCCTGGGCCACTTCATCCAGCGGCACATGATGCTCCTGGGCATACCACAACATATCCATCACGCCAAAAGGAATGCGGAAGAAAAACTCCTCTTGCGATTGATGGGCGCTGTAGGTGTCGGTGGTGGGCGGGCGCTGCCGAATCACGGCCGGAACATCCAGATAGGCAGCCAGTTGGTAGACCTGCGTTTTCAGCAAGTGGCCGATAAGCCGCACATCCACGCCGCCATCGCCATATTTGACAAAAAAGCCCTGCGCATGCTCATTTTTATTGGCTGTGCCAATCACGGCGAAGTTGCGTCTTTCGGCGTGGTAATACAACATCGCCATGCGCGTTCGCTGCTTAAAATTAGAAGCAGCCACAATCTGCAAATAGTCGTACAAAGGCAACGGCCGTGTCTCTTCCACCCCATCAGGCGCAACAATAGTCACGGAAAACAGGTTGATGCTGTCCTCTTCCAATAAATTCTGCGGCAGCACTAGCTTGGCTTTGTACCCGGCCTCGGCGTCATACTCTGGGAAGACGCGCTGAATGGCTTCATCGCGGCGGCGGTAGCAGCCTAACCCGGTCAGGGCGGCGGTGATGTCTTCCACAACAAGCGAGATGCCGTAATGCCCGGCGACGCATTGGGCCAGTTGCACGCTCTCTGGCTCTGAATCTTTTTCGGGCAGGCCGCGGCCAGCCGCCTTCTCCTGGGCCATGAAGCGCAAAACCTCCCACGCGGCCGCACTGGAGGCCAGGTTGTCGCCCGCCCCTGGCGTCGACTGGGACGAGGCGAACCACCAGAGCTGACCTACCCACAACAGCAGCAGGCTGAACAGCCCTGCCACCGCCCTCCACCAGCCCGCCGCCGCACCGCTGCCGACCGTCCCCAA
>CALFEW010000588.1 GCA_937958365.1 uncultured Chloroflexota bacterium
TCCTTCCCGCAGAACCCCGTCACCTACAAACCTGGCAAACAGGAAACCTGGTCCCCGGAGACCAACGATCCTTTCGCGCCCACGCCCCGATCACCCAATGCAGGGCTGTCTAAGATTGAACTGCTGTTGATTGTTGTGCTGGTGGTGTTGGCCGCGGCCGTGGGCTGGTTCCTGCTGCTGATGTTCACGACTTCTTGAATGGATTCGTCAGGCGTCGCGCTCCAGGAAGATGTTCAGCTCCGCTTCGGTGAGCGGTTCCGCCGACTCGGAGGCGTAATAGCCGGTTTCCCACAAATTGGCGGCCACGCCATACTCCTGCTGGATGATTTCCTCGGCCCCGTTTTTGAAGAGATAGGCGGCCCAGGCGCTGTCCCGCCCTGGCGGGCAGGCGACGACCAGATGCACCAGTTCCGGCTGCACGGCCGTATGCCGCAAGCGGCAGCCATTCACCGTCGCCAATCGTTCCAGGGCGCGGCGTAACGGGATGTGCAACGCGGGCGGCAGCTTCACCAACGGCCGCCACACAATCGCGTAAGATTTCCGGTCGGGGGCCTCTTCGTCTACGGCCGTTTCCGCCGCGGCAAACGGCGCAACCCCTTGCAAAGCATCCAACAGGTAGCCGATAAGCTGCCCGGCCTGACGGCGCAGCTCGGCCAAAGGCATTTCCGAGGCGGCCACCATCGTCAGCAAATAGGCGTCGTCCACACACACGGTATACAAGAGCCACTCGCCGGTGCGCGGTGGCAGATGGAGAAACTGCACCCGCGATTTGAAGCCATCCTGAAGCCATTCCCGCCCGGTGTGCAAAGCCACGTTGGCTACTTCCGTATCATTCAGCGTGCCCCAGTGGGCCAAGACCTGCGTCGCCTGGGCAAAGATCACCGTTTGCAAAAGCTGCCCCAACTGCGCCTGCTGCAAAGCGGCCAACAGCACGGCCGTATCCGGCGCGCTCGTCGTATGATTCGTTTGGGTCTTACTGCCAGGGTTGTGGAATGGTTGAGCGCCCGCCTGTTTCAGCACGGCCGGCAAATCCACCGCCAGCAACGACTTGATCAACACCGCCTGCACCTGACCGGAGTAAAAATCCGGCACGGCCACGTCCGGCGTCGGCGTCATGAGGATGAGGCGGATGTCCGGCTGCACCGCCCGCAGCGAACGGACGATCTGGTCGTCGGCGGCCACCGGGATAAAGGCCAGGTCTTGCGGCCGTTGTACCAGATGCAGCGCCGCCTCGCGCACAGCCGGGGTCAGGCTTACCTGCACCGGCCCCAAATCTTTCAGGGCTTTGGCCAGTCGCAACGCAAACGCACGATCTGTTTCTAAAATGAGGACGCTTTTTCTCTTATCCACAGGGCGATTCTACCTAGCTTGACGGCGGCGCGCCACCAGAACGACCAGCAAAACGGCCGTGCCCACCACACCCACGCCACCCATCACCCACAGCCCATTCCCGCCGCCAGATTCAGCCGTCGCCGCGACCATCGGCGTCGCCTGCGGCACGGTCGGCCCGGCTTCCGGCGCGCCCGGCAAGGCAAAAATCGCCAGCGGCAGGTCATGGTCAGTGGATTTGTAGGGCAGCCCTTCAGGGCCAACGTCGCGGCCCAGGCTGTCCGGGTAATCGGCGTTGACGTGCTGGATGGTCACGGCCGTCAGCCCCTCCGCCAGGGCCGGGGAAGCCAGCACCGCATCAATCAACTGCCCCACGCCGCCATAGACGTAACTGTAGCGCTGCGGCAGGGGAATCTGCGCCAGAACGTTGAGCAAACGGCCGTCGGCCGTTAACGTTTGCAGCGTCGGCGATAGTTCGTAATCGTTCATGTCGCCCAGCACCAGCAGGCGCGCCGTTGGGTCGGCGGCCAACTGCGCCTCCACCAGAGCGCGGACGTGGGCGGCGTGCGCCAATCGCTGCGGCTCCGTTTCCGCTTCGCCGCCCACTTTGGACTTAAAATGATTGACATAAACGGTGTGCGCCACGCCGTCAATGGTCACATCAACTTGCAGCGGCGGGCGGGAAAATAGGGGCGATTGACCAGTGGGGCAGACGGCCGTTGCGTCCACAATACCCGTGCGAATATCGGTGCAGGTCTGGCGCAGCGCCACAGCCAGAACTTGCACCCGATTCGGATCGCTCAACAAGGCCAGGTCAATACCGCGCACGTCGGCGCTTTCTCGATGGGTCACATCGTAGACAAAGCCGCAAGTCGCCGCCAATTCTTCGGCCAGACTGGTCAGCAGGGCGGCATTCTCCACCTCCTGAATGCCCACCAGCGTCGGGCAGCCCAACGTCTGGCCGATGGCCGCCGCCAGTTTGGCCTGCTTCAGACCGATGTCGGCCGGGTCGGGTTTGGGTTCGGCGTCGTCGCCGGTGTCGTCTATGGCGTCGAAGTGGTTTTCCAGGTTGACAGTAGCCACGCTGAACTGCCCCAGGCCGGGTTGGAGCGGGGCGGGCAATGGCGGAAAGGGCACGGCCGTTACCCGCAAATCGCCCGGCGTCTGGTGGACCAGCTTGAACTGGTCAAAATGGTAAATTAACGGGCCAGCCAGTCCGCTCACGCTGTCGCCGGTTTTCACGTCGGGAAAACCGGCGCAGTCCACGTCGCTGGTGTGCAGGACGGGAA
>CALFEW010000589.1 GCA_937958365.1 uncultured Chloroflexota bacterium
TTATTGTGGCCAACGGCCGTCTGGAAGCCGTGGAAACCGGCCAGGATGGTGAACCGGCAGTGGAACATTTGGGGCCGGGTGAGCATTTTGGCGAATACGCCCTCTTTGCCGACGTGCCGTATTCGGCCACGCTGCGGGCGGTGGTGGATTCGGAACTTTACCTGCTGGACGAGCCGACGTTTGACCGGCTGGTGGCCGAGTATGAGCGCATGTCGCATTACGTGGAGCAGATTGGCAGCGGCCGTTTGCTGACGATGCAGCGACGGATGGGGGTAACGGCCGTGCTTTCCTAGTATTCGTATTCGGTAATCCGTAATCCGTAATCCGTATACCGTAATCCGTATACCGTAAACGGAACACGGAACACGGAACACGGAACACGGAATACGGAACACGGCATACCAACTCCCTTGCCAGCTTGCCCTCTCGCTCGTACAATCCCACAGACACAAACCACAAGCAACAAACCCCGAAAGGAGAAAGTTATGGCTGCCGTAGTGGATAAACACGCTGAACAAAAGGCTGCTTTAGAAAAAATCCGCAAAGGACTGGCGACAAAGGTGCGCATTTTGATCTCCCAAGACGCCTGTCCGGTGTGCAAAGCGCTGGAAGGCGCTTATGAGTTCGACGAAGTGCCGGAACTGCCGCACGAAGGCTGCTCGCATCCTGGCGGCTGCCGCTGTTTTTACGCCCCGGTGCTGGATCGTTTTGGCCCCTGATTTTGCCTGGTCGAAGTTGGTTATTTACCCTGGCCCGCACTCCCACAGCGGGCTTTTTTATGGGTTGGCTGTTTGCCCACGTGAGCTTTTTACTGCCCGTTGACCGCCTGCGCGACACGGAAACGCTGCTGGCTTTTCATCACCCCCGGCCTGCTTACCCGGTCCACATTCTCATCGTGCCCAAGCGCCGCCTGGCAAATTTGCTGGACCTGCAGACGGCCGACGCCGACTTCCTGCTGGAGTTAATCGCCACCGTGCAAAGCCTCATCACCGAATTTGGCCTGGAAACGGTCGGCTACCGCCTCATCACCAACGGCGGTCCTTACCAGGACATTCCCCAGCTCCATTTCCACCTGATTTCCGGCGAAGTAGAATAAAACTTCAAACTTCCGGGAAGTTTTTATGCTTTAGGCATACGCCAGACTCTCGCGCACGCTGATGCGCGTGGCAGCGTGCGCCGGGATAAGCGAAGCCAGAAAGGCGATGGAGAAAATGGCGACCAGCCAGATGCCCACGCCCAGGGTACTGAAGGCAAAATCCAGGTCTATTTTCAGGATGGCCTGGCCCAATACGTTGGCCATCGGGCGGGCGACAATCAGCGCCAACGGCACGGCCGCTACCCAACTGATCAACCCTTGCAGTACCCCTTCCATGATGAACATGGTCATGATGGTGGGCGACTGGGCGCCAATGGAGCGCAGCACGCCAATTTCCCGCGTGCGTTCCACCACGCTAATCCACAAAGACCCCATCAAGCCAATCCCCCCGACGATGCCCATCACCAAAGCCAGGCCAAACAACATGCTGTTGATGATGTTGAACTGGTTATAGGCGTATTCGGCGTCGGCGGCTTTGGTGCGGCTGAAAAAGGCGCTGGTTTCTACGCCGCGCGTTTTGTAGCGGTCGTTCAGGGCGGTCATCATGGCGGCGGTGAAGTCGGCGTCGTGCTGGACGGTGCGCACGACGATCTGATTGGCGCGGTTGGCCTTTTTGGTCACGCCCACGACGGCGTCGGCCGGGGCGTAGATGGGGTCGGTGGAGATGGGATCAGACGTGAGCATCTGGTAGGTGCCGATGACTTCCCAATCGGCCTTGCCCAGGTTGCCAAAATCTATGGTGATGGTGTCGCCGACGCGCAGGTTGTTAAATTCGGCCGTGTCCTGGCTGATGACGGCGACGCGGTTGTCGGCGTCGGTGGGGGAGAGCCAACGGCCGTTGACGATATAAGGCTCATACATCGTACTGCCCTGGGGAATGCCATACACCTCTGCGCCCAACCCGGCCGTGTCTTGCACCCGCTCTCCTTCACGCAGTACCGTGCCAGACACAGTAAACCACGCCTCGGCCTCTAGCACGTTGGGCGTCCCGGCGGCAATCGCCTCCACCTCGTCGGCGCGCTGCAAGCCCTGGAAGAAGATACGCATGTCAAACTGCCGCCGGTCTAATTCGTTCGCCAACGTAAAAGACATCGAGTTTGCCAGCGTCATCACCATCAAGAAAGTCGTCCCGGCCAGAATCAACACCAACTGTGTCAGGGCCAGCCGTCCTTTTCGCCGGAACATGTTGCCTAATGCGATGGGATAGGGAGAAGGCAGCACTTTTTCGCCTATTCGTTCGATGAACCGATCGAGCCGGCTGCTGCCAAAATCGCCGCCGATGCCATAGGAGGCGATGGCTTCGCGCACGGAAATGGCTGCTCCACCCAACACCGGCCACAGGGCGGCGACGATAGGCGCTAAAATCGCCGCCAACACCTGGAAAACGACGGCGCGCGTGGAAAACTGGAAGGTCTCGTAATCTATGTTGAATATGGACAGGAACCATTTGCTGCCCTGATAGGCGGTGATCACGCCGGCGGGTAGGGCTACCGCCAGCGCCAGAAAGCCGTAAATCAGCACGCCGGCCAGAAAAACCTTCACGATGAGTTGAGATTGGCCGCCGATGGCCTTAATCACGCCAATCTGGTCGGTTTGTTGGGTGATGATGGCGGTCATGGTGTTGGCGACGATGATGACGCTGGTGAGCAAGGAGACGACGGCCAGCACGCGCAAGACGATGGTGATGCCTTCCAGAAACGGCCGTCCCCAATGCTCGTCGGGCTTCTGGTAAATGGTCACGGCCACGCCCATGTTTTGTTTGGTTAGCTGGTCTTTAATGGCTGCCGCCCGGTCGCGGGCATACTCTTCGCTGTAGGGTTCTACGCGCACCAACAGTTGGGTGAACTGACCCTGGGGAATGCCAAAACGCGCCAGACCTTCGGCGTCCATGAAGAAGTAGGCATTGCCGCCAAAATCAGGCGGCGGCACAAAAGGGTGGCGGATTTCGCCGGTGATAGGCATGGCGCGATCGACCCCATCCATCTCGAAAATGATGTTGTCGCCGAGGTCCACGCCATAATAGTCGCTGGTGATGCGTTCTACGGCGACGTTGGATCCTTGCGGCCAGTCCCCTTCGGTGAGGATGAGCCAGTCGTAGAGCTGGTTTTGGTAGTCGTCGCGCATGACCAGGGTGGCTCCGTCCCAACGGCCGTTCTCCTCCGTTTTATAGCGCACCGAGGTAATGTTCAATACCTCGATGCCCTCTACGCCAGGGATGTTCGCCAGCCCTTGCGCCGTGTCCCGGTCTATCGTGCCGCGCAACACAATGTTCATGTGCGACGGCGCGACGGATTGATGCGCGGTGTCCATCGTGGACAGCAGTTGGTCCACCAGACCAAAAATCGTGCCAATGGCAAACACACCGGCGGCAATGCTCAGCACCGCCAGCAGCGTGCGCGCCTTGTGCTGCCAGATGTCGGACCAGACTTTAACCCAGATAACGCTCATAGAAGTTGATAGTTGTTAGTGGTTAGTTGGGAGTGGTTCGTTGGGAGTGTGAAGCGTTCTTCACTATCCACTATCAACTCTCAACTACCAACTGTTGCTGAACTTTGTCGCTGTAGATCAGGCCGTCGCGGATTTCGATGGTGCGTGGCAGGCGGGCGGCCAGGCTGCGACTGTGCGTCACCATCACCATCGTTTTGCCCTCATGATGGACCAGTTTGTCGAATAGTTGAAATACATCCTCAGAGGTTTTGGTGTCCAGGTTGCCGGTGGGTTCGTCGGCGACCAGCAGGGGCGGGTCGTTGGCCAGGGCGCGGGCGATGGCTGCCCGCTGCTGCTGCCCCCCGGAGACCTGCGACGGCAGTTTGCGGGCCTGATCGGCCAAGCCCACGGTGTCCAACAAGTGCATGGCCCGTTCGCGCCGCTGTTTGGGCGTTAATTTTTTAACGAAGTCCATGGGCAGGACGACGTTTTGCAGCAAGTTAAGCGCGGGTAGAAGCTGGAAAAATTGGAAAATGATGCCCAGATGTTCGCCGCGCCAGGCGGCCAGTTGATTTTCGCTCAGGGTATGCACCGGCTGCCCGGTAACAATCACTTCGCCTTCGGTGGGGTGGTCTATGCCGGTGATCATGTTGAGTAAAGTGGACTTGCCGTTGCCGGATGGCCCGACGATGCACACGAACTCGCCCTGGTGAACGGCCGTGCTGATGCCTTTTAGCACCGTGATTTCCTCGTCGCCCACGGGGAAGCGCTTGACAACGTTTTTGATCTCGATGATTGGCGTCCCGTTGTTCGAAGGACTGCCGCTGGAATAACTCATGGTGTTATCTCTTTGTGGTACAAAAATGATACACGGATGTGATGGATCAGACGGATTTGCTGAATTCTTGCGAATCTTGGGGATGTCGCGCCCCTAGTTTAGCAGGGCGCGTGATAAAAATCACAAACCAGGAGGGATTCTAAGTAAGTATTCAACATCAGTCGGGGGAAGATGGAACCAATCTCAACGATTGGACCCATCTGAAAGCAGGTCGGCTACGGCCGTTCCTGTTGGCAGCCCCACCCGCGCCCCATGCCGGGTGCAGCAGAGGGCGGCGGCGGCGCTGGCAAAGCGCAGCAGATCGGGCCAGGGCAGGCCCAGCGCCAGGCCGTAGGCAAACGCGCCGTGGAAAGCGTCGCCCGCGCCCGTGGTGTCTACGGCCGTTACCGCAAACGCCGGCATATGGCCGGAAGCCTCGGCCGTCTGCCAGACCAACCCACGCGCGCCCAGGGTGATGACGGCCGTTTTTGCCAGTTGTGACAGGTGGGAAACGGCCGTTGCCGCATCTGCTGCACCGGTGTAGCCCAACCCAAATTTCTCTGAAGCGACGACGTAATCCACCAGACCGGCCAGCGCCGTCGTGCCGCGATGCACCGAACCGGCGTCTAGCACCGTGGGGATGCCTTGCGCCCGCGCCCAGTGGGCTACCGGCGGCGAGGCGTCTGGCTCCAGGCCATCAAACAAGATGACTTTGGGTTGGAAGAGGGTGGGGTCGAGCGAGTGGGCGGGTAACGGCCGTGTCTGCCCGCGATAATTGATGAGGGAACGACGGCCGTCGGGCTTCGCCAGAATCACCGACAGCGGCGTGGGCGATAAACCCCGCACCACCAGCCGTGTATCCACCCCTTCGGTCTCAAGTTCAGCCAGGTGGAGATCACCGTACACG
>CALFEW010000590.1 GCA_937958365.1 uncultured Chloroflexota bacterium
CAAAAATCGTATTTCAGTTGATTGCAAAAGCAGTTTGCGAACCGTTTCTGCCAGAGTGGCATGAAGTTAAAGCCCGTATTCAAATAATAAATTCAGGAGGTGACCGAATGTCAAAAAGCCAAGAGAAACAGACGACTTACAATGAGCAGAATATTAAGGGGTTATACGTGCTTGTGAATGGACCTGTATTATGAAATTCACGGCGGAGGACATCCGTTAATTTTGCCGCATGGTGGACTGGGCACAACAGTATGCTTGGCGAGGGACTACCCCTGCTGGCGCAATTCCAGAGGCGATCGCCGTTGAGCGGCAGGGACATGGGCACCCGGCTGTTAACGCATCTTCCAAATCTGGCCCGGTAAATTAATCGAAGTCACGGATTGGATTGAGCAGCACCAGCAAAAACAAAGGAACAGCGCTTCAATCACCTAGACGACCCCCTATGAGAACTTCAACCGGAGGCCGCCACATAGCCGTTCGTTTTTAAGGAGACGTCATGCCAGAACCAGATAAAACACGTATCCGCTCTTTTGAGGACGCGCCCGCATTTTGGCAATGGTTGGCGCGGAATCATGACTGTGAGCCAGAGGTGTGGCTCAAGATTTATAAAAAAGGCTCTGGTCAGAAAACGATTGATTGGAACCGTGCCGTCGTGGAAGCCCTTTGTTGGGGCTGGATTGACGGCATCAAGAAATCATTTGACGACCAGGCTTATTTGCAGCGATTTACCCCTCGCCGTCCAGGCAGTAACTGGTCAAAACGGAACCGCGAGCATGTGGAACGCCTTATCGCTGAGGGCAGAATGCAGGAGCCTGGTTTGCTCCATGTGCGGGCTGCCCAGACAGACGGCCGTTGGGAGTCAGCCTATGCGCCCGCCAGCGAAATGATTATGCCTGAAGATTTTCTGGCAGCCCTGGAAGAACGGCCGTCAGCTAAAGTCTTTTTTGCAACACTGAATCGTCAAAATCGCTATGCCATCGCCTACCGTTTGCAAACGGCCAGGAAACCGGAAACGCGCCAGAAGCGCTTGGTCAGTTTTCTAGCGATGCTGGAAAAAGAGGAGACGCTTTATTGAGAAAAATTATCTATTCCATGATGGTCTCTCTGGACGGTTTTGTTGCGAGACCAAATGGTGACCTGGATTGGGTGCTAATTGATGAGGAAATCCATACCTTCGTCAATAATCAGCGGCGTGATGCCTGCCCGGTTTAGGACAACTTCAATTTCTATAAATTAAAATTTTTAGGCACAGACGAACATTATCTACGCCTATCAACCAATAAGGAAAATGAAATGACAACCATCAACCCTTACCTAACATTCAATGGCAACTGCGAAGAAGCATTCAACTTCTACGCCTCCGTATTTGGCAGCGAATCACCTACGTTTATGCGCTTTAACGCCTTCCATGCTGAAGATGATCTCGACAACGCAGAGGGTCAAAAGATTATGCACGTTGCACTACCCATCGGTCACGGCACTGTGTTGATGGGCAGTGACACGATAGAAGCAATGGGCGGCGTGTTATTTGGCAGCAACTTTTCCCTGTCGCTCCAGGTAGACAGTCAAGCGGAAGCAGATAGATTTTATAACGGACTTGCGGCCGGCGGCGCAGCGAACATGCCCATGGCTCAAGCCCCTTGGGGTGACTACTTTGGCATGTTAACCGACAAATTTGGCATTCAATGGATGATTAACCACGCTCAAAGCCAGGCGTAAGTGACATGCACAAGATTGGTCCATTCTAAGGAGAACAAGTTGCCACAAAAAACTTTATCAACGTTGGAAGTGATTTATGAAAACTGGCAAGGTTATCAGGAGAAACTGCGCCACTGCATCGCCCCGTTAACGAGTGAACAGCTCTTGCTGCAACCGGCCGCGCATATGTGGCCGTTGGGGCAGATTGTGCAGCACATCATTTCTGTCAGGGCGGGTTGGTTTAGCGGCACGCTACAGAATGACGACGACGCTATGAACGCCTACATGGAATGGGGCCAACGCGAGTCACCCGCCCGCAGCGGCGAGGAACTGGCACGTGGCCTGGATGAGACTTGGGCCTTCATCGAAGCCCGTTTGCAGCGCTGGACTGCCGACGATTGCACCAAAACCTTCCCGGATGAGTGGGATGGTCAGGTATGGGAAGTATCGCGTAGTTGGGTAATCTACCATGTGCTGGAACATGATCTGCATCACGGCGGGGAAGTCTCATTGATCCTTGGTATGAATGGTTTGCAAACCCTCGACCTTTGATCGAAATTCTGATGCCCAAGGGGAATAAAAAGAATTTGTACGAGACTTAGATGGCTACAAGTTGGTTATTTTCAAGGGTAGAAAGTAAGTTTGGTAAATGGGAGAATTTATGTCATATCAAGCATATCTCGACAATATTCAAGCGAAAACGGGCAAAACGCCTGAAGATTTTCGCGCCTTGGCTGCTGAAAAAGGGCTGACCAAATACAGTGATGTCATGGTCTGGCTGAAGGCTGATTACGAATTAGGGCACGGTCATGCCAATGTCATTGCCCAAATCCTGACCAAACCAGATGCTGGTAAAGTGTTGCCCGATGACAAGATCGCTAATTTGTTTGCTGGCAAAAAAGAAAGGTGGCGGCAGCCCTACAATGCGTTATTGGCAAAACTTACTGAGTTTGGCCCAGATGTGACAGTGGCGGCCACAGACAGCTACATCAGCCTGTTGCGGGGCAGTAAGAAGTTTGGCATTGTACAGCCCTCCACTAAGTGGTTAGACATCGGCATTAAGCTGAAAGAGGTTGCACCAACGGCACGATTTGAAGCGGCTGGAAGCTGGAATAATATGGTTACGCACCGGGTTCGCATCAGTGATCCCGCCGAAATGGATGGTGAAGTGTACGGTTGTTTAAAACGGGCTTATGAGGCAGTGTAAACGGCCGTTAAGCATAAATTAAGCGAAGGATATTCTTATGAAAAAGACATTCACAACGGCCGTTCTTCAGGAAGAAGGCATGAATGCCACCGGCATACAAGTACCCGCAGAAGTCATAGTTGCGTTGGACAACGGCAAACGCCCCAAAGTAAAAGTCACTCTCAATGATTACGCCTATCGCAGTACCGTCGCCGCTTATGGCGATATCTTTATGCTGCCTCTGAGCAAAGAGCATCGGGAGGCGGCTGGCGTACAGGCGGGCGATGAGGTGGATGTGACATTGGAATTGGACACGGAACCACGCACAGTTGACGTGCCGGATGATTTGGCGGCGGCGTTGGAGGATGGTGGGGTAACGGCCGTTTTTAATGCCCTCGCCCTCTCCAAACGCAAAGAACATGTGCGCCAGGTCACCTCTGCCAAAGCCGAAGAAACCCGTCAGCGGCGAATCGCCAAAATCGTGGCTTCTTTGCATGAATAGGTGATAGAGGGAAATAACTTGAGTAAAAAAACCAAACTTACCGGTGAGCAAGCAGTCACCTTGTTTCTTGAACAAACCGATCATCCGCTTAAAAGCGAAATGATCGTGTTGCGAAAAATAATTCTTGCTTCAGACCCCGACATCACAGAGCATATCAAATGGAATGCCCCCAGTTTTTGTAGCCATGGTGAAGATCGTTTTACCTTCAAACTGAATTCTCCACAAGCCATTGATATTGTTTTTCATTGTGGGGCAAAGGTCAAAGTCATGCCAGAAAAAAGGCTTATTGAAGACCCTGATAGGCTTTTAAAATGGATAACCAACGATAGGGCGGTGGCCACATTCACAAATATGAATGACATCCAAACCAAAGAATTCGCGTTGCGTGCGTTAATAAAAGAATGGAAAAAAGCATCGGCTTAAAAGGAGAGTTACCGTGAGAAAAATAATTGTTTCTGAATTTATTTCGCTAGATGGCGTGATGCAAGCGCCCGGTGGGAAAGATGAAGACACCGATGGTGGGTTTGCCTATGGTGGTTGGACGTGGCCGTACTGGCACGACGACATTGGGACATACTTTGGCGAGGCAATAAGCCAGTACGACATCCTGTTGTTGGGACGCAAAACGTGGCAAATTCATGGGGCTGCCTTTGAACCAATGTCTGATGAAGAAGAACCGTTTGGCGGAATGCATAAATACGTGGTTTCAACAACGCTGGAATCGGCGGCGGCCTGGCGCAACTCTACCCTCATCAGCGAAGATGTGGTGGCTGAGGTACGTAAGTTGAAGGAACAGCCAGGTAAAAATATCTTAATAGATGGCAGCAGCGTGCTGATTCATACGCTGGTGCAGCAGGATCTGGTGGATGAATTTAGCCTGCTTGTTTATCCAGTTGTGCTGGGCAGTGGTAAGCGGCTCTTCCCAGATGGGTTTCACATCAAGCTGGAACTCATCGAAAGTAAACCGTACCCTTCGGGCGTGGTGTTGATGCGCTATCAGGTTAAGCGTGAAGAGGGGTGATGGGGTAACGGCCGTTTTCTACCCCGATGGATGCGGCAAAAACGGCCGTTTTTCCCCTCTATTTCTCCCCCATTTTCACCCTTCCATCCCCCATACATATTGGCTTGTAAGCGACTGGGTGGCCTTCTTCAGGCCAACTGGCGTGCCTTCGAACATCACTCGCCCGCCCTTACTGCCACCTTCCGGCCCCAGATCAATGACCCAATCGGCGTTGCGTACCACGTCCATGTTATGCTCGATCACAATCACGGTATTACCACCGTCCACCAGCTTGTTCATGACCGCCAGCAAGTGGGCCGTATCCGACTTGTGCAGGCCGGTAGTCGGCTCATCCATCACATAAATGCTGCCTTCCTTGTGCAACTCGCTGGCCAGTTTGATGCGCTGGCACTCGCCGCCAGAGAGCGTGTTGAGCGGCTGGCCGAGGGTCAGGTAGTTCAGGCCGACGTCGCTCATCGTTTGCAGCCTGCGGGCGATCTCCGGGATGGTGAAGAATTCCAGCGCCTGCCTGACGGTCATTTCCAACACATCAACGATAGATTTGCCGTTCAGCTTGTAATCCAGCACCTCG
>CALFEW010000591.1 GCA_937958365.1 uncultured Chloroflexota bacterium
ATGTTGGTCGCCAGACTGTGGAGACATTTGTACAGCGCATACCGGTAATCCAACTGCCGCGCCAGGTCAATGGCCTGGTGATAAGACAGTTCGGCGGCATCGGGATCGCCAAGTTCGGCGGCGCAGTTGCCCAGGATGCGCAGCGCATCACAACGCGCCAATGAATCGGGTGGTGAATCGCGGATCACCTCTCGCGCCAGAATCTGGGCCTCGTCGTAATGGCCCTGGCGAAAATGCAGATGCGCCAGGCGTATCAGCGCCACAAAAACGTCTGCCGGGCGGTTGGCCTGGCGCGCCTGTTGGAGCGACAGTTGGGCGCTCTGGATGGTAGGGCCGCTGGAGCGATCCGATTCCAATCCCATCCCGTTTTGGGCAATGGCTGTGATGTCATCCATGAGGCTGAATTATACGAGACTATCACAAAGTGGGGAGGTGGTCGGCGTGCAGCACAATTACACATGGTGTTGTTATAGGGGTTTATTACAGTCGGCGGGGGCTGTGAAGCCCCTGCCGGGCGTGGTACAACGAATCGGCGAGAGGGTGAAGAAGAGATCGTCCGACCAGATGGCATGGGGTGTTGGTCGCCCAGGAGCGGCAGACGCCGTTCTTTGTGGAAATGGACCGGGGGGAATACGGATTGGGGGCACAAGGTAACGGCCTACGAACGCGCCCGGCGTCAGAGCGGTTGGCAGCAGGCGCTGCACGTGGATGGTTGGCGACCGGGGACATTTCCAGCCGTGTTGTGCGTCACGCCGTCCGACCTGGCCAGGACGGCGATGACGGGCATCAGCCAGTCGCCGGGACAGAACCTGGCTTAGAACTTCATCCCGGCCAGCCAGGCTGTAAGGCTTTCCTCGCGGGTCTTAAGGTCGTCATGGGTTTCGTCGTAGACGCCAGCGACATACTCACCGGCAATATGTCCATCAAGCATGAACAGCACCCGTTCGGTTTTGGCCGCCACGCGCACGTCGTGGGTAACCAACAAGATCGTCGTACCAGCCTGGTGAATATCGGCCAGCAGCCGCATAATCTCGTTGGCGGAGGTGGAATTTAGCGCCCCGGTCGGCTCGTCGCCGAAAATGATTTTTGGATTGTTCATCAGGGCACGGCAGATGCCGACGCGCTGCAACTGTCCGCCGGACGCCTGGGTAATGTCGCGGGCTGCCAGTTCCGCAATGCCTGTCTTTTGCAGCAGCATTCGGGCATTGCTGGTGATGGCGGCGGCGTTTTTACGGCCGTCACGCATCGCCGGCAAAATGATATTGTCCAGAATATTCAGGTTTTTCAGCAGCGTCGGCTGTTGAAAAACAAAGCCCATTTGGGTGCGACGAATGTCGGCCAGCTCGTTTTCCCCCAGCGATGATAAGACACGGCCGTCGAAAGCAACCTTGCCGCTGTCCACGCGATCCATGCCGCTCAGGGCATACATCAACGTGGATTTACCCGAACCCGAAGGCCCCATCACCGAAAGAAACTCTCCCTCGTTGACGGCCACCGACACGCCATCCAGAACACGGCGCTTTTCATTCCCCTCACCAAACGATTTGACGATACTGTCACCGACAAGAATCTTTTTCATGGTTTATTCCTTAATCCACTGAATTTTTTTCACCGCGCAGCGCGCAGCGTTTTTATCTGGAGATGGTTGCTCCCGTCCTCTGCGCCCTCCCCGGTTTATTTTCCAGCCATCTTACGCCTTGATGTTCTCCGAGATTTTGATTTTTCCTGCGTCCAGCGTGCCGAAGAGGGTGGCTAACAGCACCGCCACCCCCATCAGCAGCGGCGAAATCAGATAGGCCATCAACGGATTGACAGCAAACTTGAATGATGTGGCCCCATACGAGGCGATCAGCGCGCCCGCCAGCAGTTCGCCGACCGTATTTGCCAGCAGCGTGCCCAGAATAAGGCCGATCAGCAAAACGAATACCGCACGCGAGATGTACTGCACGGTGATGTCGGTATTGGTAAAGCCAAATGCTTTCATGACAGCAATGGCATAGCGGTCTTTGGCGACCAGCATACGCATGAACAACAGCGTTACCAGTACGGCAATGGTCAGGGCGATGGCCATCGCGGCATAGACGGCCTTGCCGATGGCCTGGATGATCGAGCCGAAGGTTTGCAATTTGTACTCATCAATGTCGGACACTTTGGCATATTCAAACCGGCCAGCATAGTCCGCGATTTTGCTCTCAATCGTCGCCCCATCGGCCAGTTCGGCCGTGATGACGCCCCACATGATGTCGGCCGAATCGTCGCTGAAGATGGCCTTGGCGGTTTTGCCGCCATTGGTGATGTCGGAATAGATGCCGCACACTGTCAGATTGGTCGCCTGCCCGTTAATCGTCACTGTCAGGGCGTCACCGACCTGTTTGCCCATCTCGCTGGCATTGTCCACCGAGAGGGCAATTTCGTCGGCGGCGACGGGCGCACGGCCGTCGGCATACGTCAGGGGAAACACCGAATGATCGCCCAACTCCACCTTGAGGCGTTTCACCACGCCGTCGTCCAGCGTGGTGTTGAACGTTTTGGTGATCAGGACGACATAGCGGGTGATGTCTGGGTCTTGGGCCATGGCGGCGCCAATGTCTGCGGCTTTGGCAGCGATGTTGTCGGTCTGCTGGATGTCCATGCGCATATCGCTGTCGCCGATGCCCATGTAGGTGATGAAGCTTTTGGCGGCAATGGTGTTGTGCAAATTCTGCGGCACAATGATGATGAACGCGGCCAACACCAGCACCAGGAGCATGGTGGCATACAGCCGGTTCCTGGCCAGCACGTCTTTGACGCCCAGAAATACGTTGGTACCCAGCAGACGGACGGCGCTCAGGTGAAAACGCCTGGCCCCGGCGGATTTTTCCTGCGCGACACCGAAGCGGATGGCCTCGGCCGGGGATATTTTGTGGAAGCGGTTCAGCACACCGTTAACGTAGGCGACAATCGCCAGGAACACCAGCAGCACGCTGATGATGCCGAAAAGCAGCGCCAGGGAGGCGTTGTCGCTTTCGCCCATGTACAGGCGAATGTTTTCCAGCAAGATGCCCCGGAAGGCGAACGAGAGGACAAAGCCGAAAATGCTGCCAGCGGCGGCAACGGCCGTGTACTTCGCCAGGTATATTTTTTTGATGTCGGCCACACGCAGCCCCATGGCCTTCATCACGCCGATTTCCCGATAATCGTCCTCGATTTTTGCCAGCAGCGTGAAGCGGATGCACATGAAGGCAATCGCCACGACCAGGGCGCTAATCAGCAGGATCACCGCCAGCATCAAGCCGTCGGCCAGGGCGTTTAACATGCGGAACAGCGGATAAGTCAGCGTTGGCCCGTTGGCGTCCAGACCGGCCGTGGCGTAGGCGGTTTCAAAGGCGCTCAGCCCTTCCAGGTCGTTTAAGCGGAACTCGATCAGGTATTCGATGTTGCCAAACGGCCGTAAAGCGGCAAAGTCGTTGGGGCTGACCAGGAACCGTTTAGACCCCGCTTGCAGCGAAGCCATCTGCGAGTCGCGCAGAAACCCCGCCACAATGAATTCCTGACCGAAGACCGTCACCTGGTCGCCAACTTGTGTCGTGCCGTCCTGCATGTAGGGTGTCGGCACGTAAATCTCCCCATCAGCGACGGTGATGCGGTTGCCGTCCAGGTCAAAAAGATAGTCGAATGTTTCGCTTTGCACGGCGAAGCCGTTGTCTTGGACACTGTCGGCCAGTGAACCACCGGTAAACACAATCCGGGCGCTGTCTACGTTGAGGAATTCCACCACCTGAAAGTCGGCGATCTCGTCATGCTGGGCCACAAATTCCGCCAGTTGCGCCGCATGGAGCGTCCCGGCGTGCATTTGCATGAAGTGGGGCGTTTTGGCCCGCGTCATCAGCGTGTCTATTGCGCCGGGCAGATTGACGATGAGTATCGCCGCCAGCGAGACCAGCATGGCCGCCGCAGCGACAAATGTCATGATGGTCAGGGTGATTGCTTTGTTCCTTAGCACATCATTGCGGATTGTTCGGAAATACATACCTCACCTCTGTTTTGCAGTTTTCTAGTAGAGGTACCTGGCCGAACCGGCTATCTGCACCAGTTATTTGTCGCCCAAAGTCATCTCTTCCCCGTCAGGATATAACTTTCCCGGCCATCCTGCATCGAACACCAGAATGATATTGTGTCTATGCCCGGCTGATATTTTTCTTCGGACTAGAGACGGATGGGTCTACATCTGGCGATGTAGACCCATCATCCCCTGGTCTGAGGCAAAATCTCGGACTGGCGGGAAGACAATATCATCCTGTGGCGCGATGAACGGCCGTAGCAAAAGCAGTATCCTGTTCCAGCAGGTAAAAACTTTGTCTGAGAACAGGAGTAAATGTTATGACCCGATCAGCAACGCCCTCCCCACAGCTAAACGGTAACGGCCGTGTCGCCCTCCGCCCCGACGCCACCCCCGCCATTGCCTTACGCCAGGTACACAAGGTTTACCAGACGGCCGCCGGCGGCTACACCGCCCTCAACCACGTAGACCTGACCATCGGCCAGGGCGAATTTGTCGGCATCATCGGCCGGTCGGGCAGCGGCAAATCCACCCTCATTAATATGATTACCGGCATAGACCGGCCAACGACCGGCGAGGTCTTTGTGGGGGGCGGGGCCGCCGGGCCAACGGCCGTTCACCACCTCAACGAAAACGACATGGCCCGCTGGCGCGGCCGCAACCTGGGCATCGTCTTCCAATTCTTCCAACTGCTGCCCAACCTCTCCGTCCTCGACAACGTGCGCTTGCCCATGGACTTCTGCCGCACATTCCCCAGCCGCGAACGCACCGCCCGCGCCCAACAGTTGCTCGACCGGGTAGACATGGGCCAACACGCCCACAAACTGCCCGCCGCCCTCTCCGGCGGCCAGCAGCAGCGCGTCGCCATCGCCCGCGCCCTCGCCAACGACCCGCCCGTCATTATCGCCGACGAACCCACCGGCAACCTGGACAGCAAAACGGCCGATACCATGTTCAACCTGTTCGCGGCCCTCACCGCCGAAGGCAAAACCATCGTCATGGTGACCCATGACAGTGGGCTGGCCCGCCGCGTCGACCGCACCATCCTCATCGTGGATGGCGAGGTCGTCAACGAATACGTCGCCAGGGCGCTGCCCTCCCTCGCCCCGTCGCTGCTGCTGGCTGTCAGCCGCCAGGCGCAGCCGGTGCGCTTTGGCGCGGGCGAAACCATCATCCGCCCCGACAGCCAGGGCGACACGCTGTACATTGTCACCGAGGGGCTGGCCGAAGTGAGCCTCCAACGGCCGGGCGGCTCCGATGTGGTGGTGGAACGCCTGGGCGCGGGGCACTATTTTGGCGAAATCGCCCTCTTTAACAATCGCCGCACCGTCGCCGCCGTGCGCGCCGTACCCGAAGCGCCGCTCCAGGCCCTCGCCGTAGACCGGGCGCTGTTCCAAAACTTACTCAATGAATCGGCCGATTTTCGCGCCGCCATGCAGGACGTGGTGGCCTCGCGTCTGGCGCATCTCGACGCCCTGACGCAAAAGGAGGTGTGATATGCCTGCCACCGGAAAGAAAATTCTGGCCGATTTATGGCACAACAAGACGCGCTCCCTCCTGGTGGCGCTGTCTATCGCCGTGGGCGTCTTCGCCGTCGGCGTGGTCGCCAGCGCCTTTGCCCTGGTGCAAAAAGATATGGCCGCCGATTATGCCGTCGCCAACGCGCACACCGCCCGCATCTACACCGGGGAGTTTGACGATGGGCTGCTGTCTGGCCTGCGCGATGTGCCGGGGGTAACGGCCGTTGACGGCCGTTACAACCTGTGGGTCAAAATCAGCGACACCACCGGCAAACTGTACCCCATCAACCTGAACAGCATCGGCCCCCTGGCTGACATTCAGGTAGATCAGCTTATCTTTGAAGCCGGTTCCGCCACCTTGGCCGAGGGCGAAATCTACCTGGAACGGCAGGGAGCTGAGGGTTTGGGCGTCAGCCCTGGCGACGCCGTCACCCTCACCCTGAACGATGGGCAAACGCGCCAACTGCGGGTCGCCGGGACCGTCCACGATGTGACCGCCAACCCGTTTGCCTTCACCGACCAGACCAGCGGCTATGTCACGCCGGAGACGATGGCCGAATTGGGCGGCTCCGCCCTGTACAACTTCGTCAGCCTGATCACGGCCGGTTCCCCCACCGACGCCGCCCAGGTGCGCGAAGTCGCCGACCGTGTGGCCGCCGAAATCGAAGCTGCCGGGTACACGGTCTACAACGTCAACGTCACC
>CALFEW010000592.1 GCA_937958365.1 uncultured Chloroflexota bacterium
TCGGCAGCTGGCTGGCCGGCAACGGCTGCGTGCCCATCCACAACCTGATGGAAGATGCGGCCACCGCCGAAATCTCCCGTTCGCAGTTGTGGCAGTGGGTGAACAATGACAACGCGGTACTGACTGACGGCCGTCCTGTAGACAAAGCCCTCTACCGCGAAGTCGCCCCAGAAGTTTTAGCCAACATCAAAGCCCGCGTCGGCGCAGAAGCCTTCGCCCAGGGGAAATATCAACTGGCCGCCGAATTATTCGAGAAGCTCATCACCGATGATCACTTCACGGATTTTCTGACCCTGACGGCGTATGAGTATCTAAATTAAACGTGCGTCTAGATCTGACAGATCCAGATTGAACACCAAACACGAATTAAACCGTTCTCACAAAAAAGGGAGTGAACCATGCGTAGCTATGCAATTGATGCGTTGAAAAATGATTGGCAGTTTAACAAGCGCTGGACCGGCATTAAACGGCCGTACACCGCCGAAGACGTCGTGCGTTTGCGCGGCAGCATCCAGATCGAATATACCCTGGCCCGTATGGGCGCCGAGCGCCTGTGGCAGCTTTTACAAGAAGAAAAGTACGTCCACGCCCTGGGCGCGGTCACCGGCAATCAGGCCGTGCAGATGGTGCAGGCCGGTCTGAAAGCCATTTATCTCAGCGGCTGGCAGGTCGCCGCCGACGCCAACGTCGCCGCCCAAACCTACCCCGACCAAAGCCTTTACCCGGCCAACAGCGCCCCGGCGCTCGTCCAGCGCATCAACAATGCCCTGGTACGCGCCGACCAGATTTACCACATGGAAAATAAAAACGGCGTCTACTGGTTCGCGCCCATCGTCGCCGACGCCGAATCCGGGTTTGGCGGTTCGCTGAATGCCTACGAATTGACCAAAGCATTTATTGAAGCTGGCGCAGCGGCCGTTCACTTTGAAGACCAGCTCTCCTCGGCCAAAAAATGCGGCCACATGGGCGGCAAAGTGCTGGTTCCCACCCGTGAAGCCGTGCAAAAACTCGTCGCCGCGCGCCTGGCCGCCGACGTGATGGGCGTGCCCACGCTCATCGTCGCCCGCACCGACGCCGACGCCGCCAACCTGATCACCAGCGACATTGACGACAACGACAAACCGTTCATCTTGCCCGGCGAACGCAGCACAGAAGGTTTCTATTACACCGAAGCCGGCATCGAACAGGCCATCTCGCGTGGTCTGGCCTACGCCCCTTACGCCGACATCGTCTGGTGCGAGACTTCGCATCCCGACGTGGAACAGGCGCGCCGCTTCGCCGAAGCCATCCACGCCCAGTTCCCCGGCAAACTGCTGGCCTACAACTGCTCGCCCTCCTTCAACTGGAAGCTGAATCTGGACGAAGAAACCATCGCCAACTTCCAGAAAGAATTAGGCGAGATGGGTTACGCCTTCCAGTTTGTTACCCTGGCCGGTTTCCACAACCTGAACGCCGGTATGTTTGAACTGGCGCTGGGATATCGGGACGAAGGCATGGCCGCTTACGCCCGCTTCCAGCAGAAAGAATTCGAGATGCAAAAAGATCATGGTTTCCGCGCCATCAAACACCAAAGCTTTGTAGGCGCCGGTTACTTCGACGAAATTCAGATGGTCATCAGCCACGGCGAATCGTCCACGGTCGCGTTGAAAGGCTCAACGGAAGAAGAGCAGTTCCAGGCCAATGGCAAAGCCGCACCAGCGCACGCCTGATCCGGCGTAGATTTGAATTAAATGAAAAGGGACGGCCGTTAACGGCCGTCCCTTTTTTGCTTCTTCCCCTGCCACTGACAATTCAGTAAAATAGTCTTGTGCGCCGTTTAAGGAGGGCCAGATGACACTAACCGACTATTTTACGCAGATGACAGAATTGATTTATGGGGAGCATTTAACGGCCGTCAACGCTACCCCATCCACCTGTGACAAAGCAACCAACCTGACTCTCTCCCAACTTGAACGCGCCGACCGGTCACAAAAGTGCCGCGTATTGCACTTTCTGGCCGAAAAACAGTTGATCGCCCTGGATGCGCCTAAAGTCGTCTTGTGTGGCGCTAATCTGGACAG
>CALFEW010000593.1 GCA_937958365.1 uncultured Chloroflexota bacterium
TCGCTCATCCGGCAAAATCCTAAGAGCGGCTCTATCAGCGACAAAGGGGCTATTTTTCACGTCGAAGGGCATAAATACAACCTGACGCCGGAAAAAAGCGTGCAACTGCAACTGAGTTATGGCTCGGACGTGGTGATTTGCCTGGACGACTGCACCCACGTGGACGATCCCGGCGACGTACAGGCGGAATCGGTGCGGCGTACGGTGGCCTGGGCGCGCCGTTGTAAGGCGGAGTTTACGCAGCAGGTCGGCCAAAAGAAGTTTGAGGGCGCGGCGCGGCCTAAACTCGTGGGCGTGGTGCAGGGCGGCGGTTCGCGGGAACTGCGCCGCCAGTGCGCCGAACAACTGCTGGACATTGGGTTTGATGGGTATGGTTATGGCGGCTGGCCGCTGGACGCGGCGGGCAATTTACTCACCGATATGCTGGCGACGGTGCGCGAATTGATTCCAACCGAGTTCACCGTCCATGCCCTGGGCGTCGGCCACCCGGACAACGTGGCGGCCTGTGTGCAGATGGGCTACGAGTTGTTCGACAGCACCATGCCGACACGGGATGCGCGACACGGCCGTCTCTATGCCTTTACCCAAGACCCCACCGGCAAACTAAGCCAACCCTTCTTCCGCTATATCTACATCAAAGACGACAAGCACATCAAAACCAACCGGCCTATCTCACCCTTTTGTGATTGCCCGGTATGCAGCCGGTATTCGTTGGGCTATCTGCATCATCTCTTCAAAATCAATGACAGCCTGTACCCCCGTCTGGCGACGATGCACAATTTGCGTTTTATGATGCAGTTGATGGCGGGGTTAGAGATTAAAGATTAGAGATTGGAGATTGCTCTAATCTCCAATCTCCTTTTTGCCATGACAGACCTGGATGAATTGGTAACGGCCGTTCTCGCCACCAGCAAATACCACGCGCTTAGCCCGGACCTGGTGCGGCGGGTGGGCGCGGAGGAGTTGGGCAAACGGCCGCGTCTGAAGGAAGCGATCAAGGCGACGAAAAATAAGCTGCATCAGATTGGCGGGGCTTATTTTACGGCGGCCATTGATTATGACGCTGCCCTGGCGCGGATAGAAGAAGCGCAACACAGAGGCGCAGAGGCGCAGCGGGCGGCGCTGGTGGAAGTGATGCGGCTGCATACCTCTACGCGGGAGCGGCTGCCGTTGTTGGACACGTTTTACACTACGATGCTGGCCGGTTTGCCGCCCATCAACAGCGTGTTGGACCTGGCCTGCGGGTTGAATCCGCTGGCCTGGCCCTGGATGCCTTTTGGCCCGGACACAACGTACACGGCCGTAGACATCTACGCCGACATGATGGCTTTTCTAGGTCAATTTATGACGCTGGCGGGCATTCGTGGTGAGACGCGGGTGGCCGACGTGGGCGGGCCGGTGGCT
>CALFEW010000594.1 GCA_937958365.1 uncultured Chloroflexota bacterium
GGCGTTGGCAAACGGCCGTCTCTCCGACGCCGCTGTGCCGGAACTGCCCGCCGAAGCGGGCGAATTGGGGGAAGTGGCGCGGCAGCTTCGCGCCAATCCGCGGGCGATGGTTGTGCCCCACGTCAGCACCATCATCGGCAACCGCCAGCGAGATGCGGCGCTGACGGTGGCCCGGCAGATTACGGCCGTGCTGGAGAAAAAGCAGCCTGGTGAAACGCTTTCGCTGGAACTTGTGCCCACCGACCTGGTTATCCCCCACGAGCAGGTGGACGAAAAACGGGTGGCGCGGCTGATGGGCCGCCTGGAGGCCGACGGCTTGCTGGTGAATCCGCCGGTGACGACGTTTTGGCGCGGCCGTTACGTGGTGTTGGATGGGGCGACGCGCTCGACGGCGTTCAAGTGGTTGGGTTATCCATATCTCATCGTCCAGGTTGTGCCGCCGGACGAGAACCGCTTTGATTTGCACACCTGGTATCACGTCATTTCCAGTGGGCAGAAGGTGGCGAAACGGCCGTTTGCCGAACTGCAAGACCATCTGGCGGCCATCCCCGGCCTGAACCTGCGTTCCATCGCCCCGGCGGAAATCGGCCATATTTTTGATGATCCGACCACGCTCTGTTATTTTTTGGACCGGGATGGGGAAACGGCCGTGGCCCAGGCTGCGCCCGGTTTTGATCGCCTGGCGGTGATGAATGAGTTGGTCGCCAGCTATACCCGTTGGGGCAATGTGGAGCGGACATTGCTGACCGATTTACCACGTTTGCTGGTGCAGTTTCCGCAGATGACGGCCGTGGCCATCTTCCCCCAATTCCAGCCGGAGATGGTGTTCGAGGTTGCCAGCCGCGGCGAACTGGTCCCCGCCGGGCTGACCCGCTTTGTCATCCCTGGCCGCGTCTTGCGCCTGAACGCCGATTTGTCCCGCCTGAAGCAAGACGAACCCCTGCCGGCCAAACGCGCCTGGTTTAACCAATTCCTGGAAGAAAAACTGGCCCACAGCCGCCTGCGCTACTACGAAGAGCCGGTGATTCTGTTGGATGAATGAAGGAGTTGTGGGGGTTGAGGACTCGTATACCGTATTCCGTAATCCGATGGCGTTTGCCAGAGGTAGCACCTACGGAATACCGAATACGGAATACGGCATACGGAATACGGAATACCTCCCCCACACCTATTTCCAGCGCGTTAGAATCACTTCGCGCTGGAATAGTTTCACGCTCAGGTACACCAGCAGGACATCTACGGCCACCAAAATAGCGGCCATGACCATTACCAGCCGCACGTTTATCAGCAGCCAGCCCACCGATTGCCCCAAAATCAGAAAGATGATCGGCAAAATCACCAGCGCCGACAACTGCTCGGCGACGCGGGGGTCTGTTACCCGCGACGATACCATCACCGCGACGGTGACGGCAAACAAGGTGAGCAGCGGACTGACGACAAAAATGGCTAACATCCACATGGGGTCCATCGCCCTGGCAAACACCTCATCTGTCACCATAAAACGGGCGCTGACGATGTAGACAATGAACGCCAGCCACGTCACTATGACGGCCGGTGTGCAGGCCGCTACCATTTTGCCTATGAGTAATTCGGTGGTGGTGATGGGCGTGGCTAAAAGCGGCTCCAAACTGCGCGCCGATTTTTCGCCGACGATGCTGTAGGCGGCGATGGTCACAGGAATCGCCACCGGCAAAATCATGAACATGAGGGTGTAGAGGTTGAGCATGTAGACCGACGTGCAATCAATCTCTGAGAGGCCAATGCACATGTCGCCAAAAAACTCGATGCTTTCGGCGTCCATGTTGTTGACTTCTTCGGGGACGCGGCTGGTGAAGTAGAGCGTCACCAGTGGCAGCGCGGTGAGAATAAGCGGTAAAAAGGCGACGGTAAACAAAACCAGTCGGTTTTTGAAGACCTCGGCCCATTCTTTGCTGATGATTGTGGTTATCTTTTGCATGGCAGGCAGCCTTTCCGTCTGGTCGTTAATTTTGGTTGACCAGTTGCAGATAAATATCTTCTAACGAGTGGCGCAGTTCGCCCACGAAGCGAATGTTGGCTCCGGCCTGCACCAGCAGGCGGATGAGGTCCGGGTTGTGGTTTTCGGGGTTGTCCAGGGCGACGATGAGCTTGTTTTCGACGGCTTCGGCGCGGTGGAGGTAGGGCAGGTTTTGTACGATGGGGAGGTAGGAAACGGCCGTTTCCCCCAAATGAAACACCACCTGCCGCCCATACAACTGCTGCCGCAGTCCGGCCGTCGTATCCACCACCCGCAGCCGCGTCTTAAATACCGCCAGCCGGTCACATAAACGCTCTGCCTCGTCCAGATTGTGCGTGCAGATAAAAATTGTGCGCCCTTGCTGGCTCAGTTCCTCGATAAAATCGCGCACCAGCTTGGCCGCTTCCGGGTCCAGCCCAGACGTGGGTTCATCCAGGAAGAGAATGCGCGGTTCGTGCAGCAAAGCGCGGGCGATGGCCAGCTTTTGCCGCATCCCTTTGCTAAAGGTGCCCGCCTCGTCGTGGCGGCGGTCCCACAAGCCCAGCATCCGCAGATACTTCTCCACCTGGCCGGGCACGTCTTTCACCTCGTACAACGTGGCAAAAATTGTCATGTTGCGCCAAGCAGACAGTCGGTCATACATGCCCGGCGTTTCCGTGAGAATGCCCACGTTGCGCCGGATTTGCTGGTCGTCGCGGCCGACCTGATAGCCCATCACCGTGGCCGTGCCGCCAGTGGGGGCGATGAGACTGGTCAACATGCGTACTGTTGTTGTTTTGCCTGCTCCGTTCGGCCCTAAAAAGCCAAACACTTCGCCTTCGCCGATCTCCAGCGTCAGGCGGTCTACGGCCAGGTTGTCGTCAAATTTTTTGGTAAGGTTTTCGGTTCTAATCATGAGGTTTCTCGATAGCTTTGTCTCGACAGCTTCCCGGAAGCTCCAAGCTTCCGGGAAGTTGTCTGGGTTATTCCGAATACTTGCTTTTTTCCAGGGTGTCGCCGGAAAATACACCATCGTGGGGTAAAATGGGCGCGATGGGCGGCAGCGGCTCTATCTCCGGTTCCACCGGCTCCGGCGTGCGCAGCCAGAAGATGATGCCCAGGCTTAGCAAGGCCATCACGCCAATCAGCGCTTCGGTGACGTAGGCATTCCAGGTGGAAGCAGCTACCACCGCGATAAAGTTGAGCAGGGTGTGCCACAGGATGGAGAGCGCCAGCCAGCCGATTTGCCGCCGCACAAACACCTGCATGACCAGCAGCGACATGGCCAGATGGGCGGTGATGGCAAATAAGCGCTCTAACCAGCCCATCATCACCAGGGCAAATGGCGCGTTTAACATGGCGGTAATCTGGCTGTTTACCAGCGGTAATTGATCCGCAGGAACGACATTTTGCAGCATTCCCTGGCTCATGGCTCCCAGGATGATGGCGTTCAGACCGAGGGAAGCGCCAAGCAGCATGGATTCGATGCCGCCGTGTCCGGCGCCCAGCATGAGGCCGGTTCCCCAGGTGCGGGCGTCTTTGGCCCAAAAGCGATAGGTGAGGTAGCGTGCGCCTTCTTCAAAGACACCGGCGGATAAACCCAAGAATAGAGCGATGATGATGAGGTTGGGGAGAACGGCCGTATCTGTCGGCAGCAACTGCCAGCGCTGCAACACCAACCAATTGAACGGTATGTGCAACACCTGCGAACCAATAAACGTCACCATGCCGATGAAGAACAAACCCCATCGGGCGCGCCGCTTTTTGTGAATCCACCAACCGGCCAGAATCGGCATAGCCAGCATCAAAAAAGCACTTAAAAAATAGGGTCCAAAAGCGATCATTTTTTTGTCACCTTACCACTTTGTCGGCTATAGTGTACCAGAATATGGCACAGGTACTTAGTGCTTGTAAAACCAACTCCTGCATTAGGAGGGAAGATCGGGGTGGGGGAATGGCGTACCTGTGCAGACACAGATGATTAACGAAGGAGGTCTCATCGTGGAACAACAAGGTCTCAGCCTACCGACAGCGAGCGAACTTGAAGCGCTCATTGATACGCTTGATCTAGATAGCCTGCGCCAGACGTTGGCTTATATTCACCCGGCCGACATCGCCGATTTGCTGGATGGTTTGCCGGCAGAGAAGGCGGTGATTGTCTTTGAACTGCTCTCGATTGAAGTGGGCAGCGAAGTGCTAGACGAGACCGGCAGTCTGGTACGCCAGGAACTGCTGGAAAAAGTAGACGACGAAAAGCTGGCTGATTTACTCGACGAGCTGCCGATGGACGACGCCGCCGAGTTCCTGGAAGACCTGCCCGACGACGTATCTGACCGGCTGATCATGCTGATGGAGCCGGAAGAGGCGGCCGAGGTGCAGGAACTGCTGGGTTATGAGGACGGCACGGCCGGTCGTCTGATGACTCGTGACGTGGCCGCTTTGCGCCGCTTCTGGACGGTGGACGAGACGCTGCAATATCTGCGCACTTTGCAAGACGCCGAATCGCTGCATTACCTCTACGTGGTAGACCGGGACGACCGGCTGCTTGGCGTCGTGCCGCTGCGGGAACTGCTGCTGGCCCGGGCCGACACGACGATTGACCGCATCATGAATGATCAGGTGGTGGCCGTGCCGGTGACGGCCGATCAGGAAGAATTGGCCGAGATGGTGGCCCGTTATGACTTTTATTCGATACCGGTGGTGGATGGAAACGGCCGTTTCCTCGGCGCTGTCACCCACGATGATGTCATTGACGTGCTGGAAGAAGAGGCCACCGAAGACATCCAACGGCTGGGTGGTTCTGAACCGTTGGACCAACCCTACTTCGCCGTTTCTGTGATACAAATTGTGCGCAAGCGCATCGGCTGGCTGCTTTTGTTGTTCATCGCCTCCACCCTCACCGGCACGGTCATCAACATCTTCCAGGAAGATTTGGAATCGGTTATCGTCCTCAGCCTCTTCATCCCGCTCATCATCGGCACAGGCGGTAACGCCGGTTCACAAACCGTAGCGACCATCATCCGCGCCATCACGCTGGACGAAGTGCGCCTGAGCAGCCTGGGGCAGGCGTTGAAGCGCGAAGTCTCAGTCGGCCTGATTTTGGGCCTGGCGATGACCGGCGTGGGGCTGCTGCGTGCGTTCACCTGGGGCACGGGCTTCGAGATAGCCCTGGTGGTGGGCCTCACCCTGGCGGCCGTCGTTATCTGGGCGACCACCGTGGCGACGCTGGTTCCCATCATGGCCGACCGATTCCACATTGATCCCACCGTCATCAGCGGCCCGATGATTACTACCATCGTAGACGCCACCGGCTTGTTGATTTATTTTCTGCTGGCAAAAGCGATTTTGGGCCTGTAGAGGTGACAGGGTGGCAACATTCCGAAATCCGAAATCCGAAATCCGAAATTCCCAGGGGGTTGCATGGACAAAGTTGATTTTCCGGCTGATTTGATTACCCGGCTGCGTGGGGCGCAGAGGGTGGCGGTGTTGACCGGGGCAGGTATTTCAGCGGAGAGTGGCGTGCCCACGTTTCGGGAAGCACAGACCGGTTTGTGGGCGCAGTATGATCCGCAAGAGTTGGCGACGCCAACGGCTTTCCGGCGTAACCCGCGCCTGGTGTGGGAGTGGTATGCCTGGCGGCGGGAATTGGTGGCTCAGGCGCAGCCCAATCCCGGCCATCTGGCGCTGGTAGCGATGGAGCAGTGGGTCCCGCAGTTGACGTTGATCACGCAGAATGTGGATGGTTTGCACGGCCGTGCCGGCAGCCAGCGGGTCATTGAACTGCATGGCAATATCATGCGCACCAAATGTTTTGCCGACGGCCGTTCCATCACCACCTGGCCGCCCACCGACGACGTGCCGCCCCGCTGCCCGCACTGCGGGGATTATTTGCGGCCGGATGTCGTCTGGTTTGGCGAAAGTTTGCCTTATGATGCATTGGCAACGGCCGTAGCCGCTGCCCGCGCCTGTGACGTTTTTTTGTCCATCGGTACGTCGGCGGTTGTCCAGCCGGCCGCCTCCTTGCCCCTGGAAGCCCTGCAAACCGGCGCAACTATTGTGGAGATCAATCCGCAGCCAACGCCCCTCAGCCGTTACGCCACCTTCGTCCTGGCCGGTTTGTCCGGTGAAATATTGCCTCAGCTTGTGGAGACCGTGTTCCGTAAGCCGTAATCCGTGTTCCGTAAGCCGTAATCCGTAAGCCGTATTCCGTAAGCGGAACACGGAACACGGAATACGGAACACGGCACACATCCGGCGCGTTGATAATCTTTACATAAGCGTATATGTCGTTTATACTACGGGCATGTCCGGGCAATCATCGCATCCTAAAGACGAAGTTCGCGTCCCTTTGAGCATTGTATTGATCAGTGTGGGCGTGGTTATTTTGTTGGCGGTAACGGCCGTATGGCTACTCAACCCAACCAGCATTCCCCGGCCCGTTTACGCGGCGATCAACAGTATTCTGCCGCAGGAATTGATGATTCCTACCCCGGCGGCTGTGGCTGTTGTGCCAACGGCCGTGCCGCAGCCAACGGTCAGCGACGCCCTGCTGTTATCGGAAACCCCGCTGAATGGCTTGGAAAGCAATGGGGCCAACGTCATGACCCTGGCCGAAGCGCTGAATCAGGGACCGCGCGCCGGTTTGCCGGTGCGTATCGTCATCCCCCAAATTGGTCTGGATGCGCCGGTGGAAGAAATTGGGGTAACGGCCGTGCAAAGCGGCGGCCAAACCTATTACCAGTGGCTTGTCCCGGACAGATTCGCCGCCGGCTGGCACGACAACAGCGCTCTGCTCGGACAGCCGGGCAACACCGTCCTGAATGGACACCACAACGTCTATGGCGAAGTTTTTCGAGACATCATTGACCTGGACAAGGGCGACCAAATCATCCTGTACGACGCAAATCAGGCGTATAGCTACCAAATCACTGACAAAGAAATCCTGCTTGAAAGTGGACAATCATTGGAAGTGCGCCTGGATAATGCCGCATGGATTGCGCCCACTGAAGATGAGCGCATTACAATCGTTACTTGCTGGCCCTACACCGACAATTCGCATCGTCTGGTCGTCGTAGCCAAACCGGCGCCCATTGCGCCAACCAGCAAATAATCCAACTGTAAATTTTGTTTTGAATCAACGCAAGGAGGTTAGGATGAAGAAAGTTTGGACAATTGGTCTGGCGTTCGTTTTGTTGCTGGCATTATTTGTGAATGCGGTCAGCGCGCAGGACAACGGCTCGGTGCGTGGCGCTGTCTATGAAGACGTGAACGGCGATGGAAAATGCGTCAACACGGGCGTAACCGGGGAAAAGCCGGTGGCCAACGTCAACCTGGAGTTTCTGAACACCGGCGGTGACTGGAAAGTGACGCTTTACACGGGCGAGAACGGCACGTTTGGCCTGGTAGCGGCCGGATTTGGTTATTGGCGCGTCACTGCCCAACCGAATTCTGAGTGGTACGTTACGTCGCAAAACCCGGTTTACGTGGCCATAGACTCGGATAAACCATTGGCGCAGGATGTGAATTTCTGTGTTTCACGCCTGTATTCACCCATCACGCCGATTTTCCCGGTTTTCCCGGTCTATCCGGTTTACCCGGCGCCGGTTCTGCCGGAATCGGGTGCGGCGAATAGTGGCCTGGGAAGTTGGGGAACGGCCGTGTTTGCTTTGGCCGGTCTGAGCCTCATTGTCGTCGGTCTTGGTCTGGAATGGCAG
>CALFEW010000595.1 GCA_937958365.1 uncultured Chloroflexota bacterium
GAAAGTTTATGACTCGCGGCTTTAATCACGTACTCAACAGCAGTCCGCTGCAACCTGGCGACACCCAATTGGTGGTGGATGACATTTATCTGGCCTTTGGCGGCGTCCAGGCGTTAACGGCCGTTTCCCTCCAGGTACGCCAGAGCGAAATCACGGCTATCATTGGCCCCAATGGCGCGGGCAAGACCAGCCTGCTCAACTGCGTGAGTGGTCTGTACCATCCGCAAGAGGGGAAGATAACGTTTTATAACGGCCGTGAGCACCTCCTCACCAACCTCAAACCCTACGAAATCGCCAGACTGGGCATCGCCCGCTCCTTCCAAAACATCGAACTCTTCAAACACATGACGGTCCTGGACAACATCATGCTCGGCCGGCACGTTCACCTCAAATCCAACATCCTCAGCGGCGGCCTCTTCTGGGGCCGCGCCCAAAAAGAAGAAATCGAAAACCGCCGCTTCCTCGAAGACATCATAGACCTGCTCGAAATTGAAGCCATCCGCAAAAAAACCGTCGGAACCCTTTCCTATGGCCTGCAAAAGCGCGTCGAACTGGCCCGCGCTCTGGCCGTCCAGCCCAGCCTGCTGGTGCTAGACGAGCCAATGGCCGGCATGAACAACGAAGAAAAAGAAGACATGGCCCGTTTCATCCTCGACGTGAACGAAGAACATGGCGTCAGCGTCATCATTATCGAACACGACATGGGCGTCGTCATGGACATCTCCGACCACATCGTCGTCCTCAATTTCGGCATGAAAATCGGCGATGGCACACCAGACGAAGTACAACAAAACTCGGAAGTTGTGCAAGCCTATTTGGGCGAAGAATTTGCAGCCTGACGGAGACCAGAGACCAGAGATTAGAGACCCCAAACGTCTAATCTCCACTCTTTAATCTCCAGTTTCTACTCTTGACTCCCTAAAAAACACATGGGCGAAACATTTCCACAACTACTCCTGGAACGGAACAAAGAATTTGGCGATACACGTATTGCCTTGCGTGAAAAATATCACGGCGTCTGGCAGTCCATGACGTGGGCCGAACTGGAGCGCCGCGTGCGCCACTTCAGCCTGGGGCTGGTCAGCATGGGCCTCGAACCAGACAGCACCGTCGCCATCATCGGTGATAACCGGCCGGAATGGGTCATGGCCGAACTGGCGGCGCAGGCCGCCGGGGCCAAAAGCATCGGCATTTACCAGGACGCCGTCGTGAGCGAGATGATCTACATCATCACGCATGCCCGCGTCAAATTTGTCGTGGTCGAAGACCAGGAACAGGTAGATAAAGTCCTGGAAATGTGGGACGACCTCAAAGAGACCGTGCATCGCGTCATTTATTACGACCCGAAGGGGCTGCGCAACTACACCGAAGAGTTCCTCATGTTCTTCCCCGACGTGGAAAAATTGGGCGAAGACTATGAAAAATCTCACCCCGGCTGGTACGAGCAGCAAGTAGCGGTCGGCAAAGGCGACGACATCGCCATTCTCTCAACCACGTCGGGCACGACCGGCTACCCCAAACTAGCCATGATTCGCCATCGCAACCTCATCACCCAGGGACGCGGCCTGATGACCCTGGACCCGTTAACGGCCGATGATCGCTTCGTCAGCTTTTTACCGTTGGCCTGGATTGGCGAGCAGATGATGTCCTTTGCCTGTTTCCTACAAAACGGCTTCCCGCTGCACTTCCCGGAAGCGCCGGAAACCGCCCAGCAAAACATCCGCGAAATTGGGCCGCACTCCATGTTTAGCCCGCCGCGTATCTGGGAAAACATGGTCAGCCAGGTGTTGGTGAAAATGGAAGACAGCACCCGCCTGAAGAAAAAGCTCTACGATTGGGCGATGGGCGTGGGCTACCAGATAGCCGACCTGCGCTTCCGCAAAGAAACGCCCTCTTTCGTGTTGAAAACGCAATATTTCCTGGCCGATTGGCTGGTCTTTCAGGCCATTAAGGATCATTTGGGGCTGCGCCATCTGAAGCGAGCTTATACCGGCGGCGCGGCGTTGGGACCAGACGTATTTCGCTTTTTCCACGCTCTGGGCGTGAACCTGAAACAAATTTACGGCCAGACCGAGGCCAGCGGTATCAGCGTGCTGCACCGGGATGGCGACGTGAAATTCCAGACGGTGGGCACGCCCGTGCCCGGCACGGAAGTACGTATCGCCGAGAATGGCGAGATTTTGCTGAAGTCGGGGTCGGTGTTTGCCGGGTATTACGGCAACGAGGAAGCGACGCAAGAATCGCTGCGTGATGATTGGATGCATTCCGGCGACGCCGGTTACTTCGACGAAGACGGGCACCTGATTGTGATTGACCGGGCCAAAGACGTGATGACGCTGCACGACGGCACGAAGTTCAGCCCGCAGTTTATTGAGAATAAGCTGAAGTTTAGCCCTTACGTGCGTGAGGCGGTGGTCTTTGGCGGCGATTGGCCGTTTGTCACGGCGATGATCAACATAGACATGGCCAACGCGGGCAAATGGGCAGAGAACCACCAGGTTGCTTATACCACTTACACCGACCTGGCGCAGAAGCCGGAGGTGTATGCGCTGGTGCGCAAACAGGTGGAAGCGGCCAATTCGGACCTGCCAGATGCGGCGCGTATCAAGCGCTTTTTGCTGCTGCACAAGGAACTGGACGCCGACGACGCGGAACTGACGCGCACGCGCAAGGTGCGGCGTAAGTACGTCGCCCAGCGTTACGACGACATTATCTCGGCGTTGTACAGCCAGAACGACCACCTGGATGTGGAGTCGGCGATTACGTATCAGGACGGCCGTTCCGCCATCATTAAGACAAGATTGAAGATTGAATCGTTGAACGGAGCGTAAACCGTAAACCGTAAACGGCGCACGGAATACGGTTCACGGAATACGGAATTAAAAATATGGAAAAATTCATCCAACTGACGCTAACCGGATTAACCAATGGGGCTGTGCTGGCGCTGGTAGCGCTGGGGTTTGTCCTCATCTACAAAGCCAGCGACGTGATTAACTTCGCCCAGGGTGACTTTCTGATGGTGGGCGCGTATCTGACGTATGCCTTCGTGGCCCAATTTGGGCTGATGTGGCCGCTGGGGGTGCTGCTGACGATGGGCACGGCCGTTCTGCTCGGCATCGTCGTGGAGCGGTTCATTCTTCGCCCCATGATTGGCGAACCCATTATCTCGGTCATCATGGTGACCATTGGGCTTTCCAGTGTCATCAGGGCCATCGTCAACGCCATTTGGGGCACCACCGGTCGCGCCTTTCCCTCCTTTCTGCCCGACACGCCCATCAACATCGCCGGCGCGGTCATCTCCGCCGACCGACTCATTGCCCTGGGGCTGGTGATTGTGCTGTTGGTTGTCTTTATGATTTTCTTTCGCTTTTCCAAAGAAGGCATTGCCATGCGCGCCACCGCCGACGACCAGCAGGCCGCCCTCAGCATGGGCATCAGCGTGAAAAAGGTCTTTGCCATGGCCTGGTCTATTTCGGCCGTGGTTGCCGCCCTGGCCGGCGTCATCGTCGCCAATATTGTCGAGCTTAACGCTGTCGCCCTGGCCAGCTTTGGGCTGCGCGTCTTCCCTGTTGTCATTCTGGGCGGTCTAAACTCCATCCCCGGCGCGATCATCGGCGGCATCATCATTGGCCTGTTGGAAATTTACACGGCCGGTTACACCTCGCCCGACCTGGGGTTGGCTTCCGTGGTGCCGTTCATCGTCCTGATTCTCATCCTCATGGTGAAACCTTACGGCTTATTTGGCGAAATTCGTATCGAGCGCGTTTGAAATAGTTGGCTGGTTGGTTAGTTAGCCGGTTGGGCAGGCTTAGGACCCACCAACAAACCATCCAACCAACAAAACATCTAACAAGGTTAACTCATGGAATCTGGTGTATTTCACAGCACTTACAAAGAAGACATGCGGCTGCGGCCCACGCCGCTCATGCGAATTCGCATCATCATTGTGATCGCGTTGGTGGCCGGCTTTCCTTTCCTGGCTAACAACTACCAGTTGACGCTGGCTAATCAGGTGGGCATTTTTGCCATCGCCGCCATCGGACTGAACATCCTCACCGGTTTCACCGGCCAGATCAGCCTGGGGACCGGCGGTTTTATGGCGATTGGGGCTTATGGCTCTGGTCTGTTGGTGACAGAACTGGGCCTGCCCTGGTGGTTGACGATTCCGATTGCGAGTTTGGTAACGGCGGCCGTGGGCGTAGTGTTTGGCCTGCCGTCTTTGCGCCTGAAAGGTCTTTACCTGGCAATTGCCACGCTGGCCGCGCAGCAGGTGATTGAATGGGCCATCATCCGTTCCCCGCTGACCGGCGGCGTCGAAGCGCTGGTCGTCCCCTCACCCCGCTTGTTCGGTATTCGCATGAGTTCCGACTTCAATTTTTACTGGATCATCCTGCTGTTTCTGATTATTACCGTTGTATTTGCCGTCAATCTTTTTCGTTCCAAAGTTGGGCGAGCTTTCATCGCTATTCGTGACCAGGACATCGCCGCCGAAGTGATGGGGGTAGACATTTTTCGCTACAAGCTGATGGCCTTTGCCACTTCATCATTCATTATTGGCATGTCCGGGGCCTTGCTGGCGCAGTATCGCGGCATTATCAATTACGAGCGTTTTACCATCGAAACGTCCATCACCGTTTTGGCGATGATCATCATCGGTGGCATGGGGTCTGTGTCCGGTTCACTGTATGGCGCGATTTTGATTACGCTGCTGCCGGCGATTCTTTCCAATCTGGGCAGCAGCCTGGGCGGTTCCATCCCCCAAATGGCTACCGTCATGCCTTTTATCCAAAAAGGTTCCTTTGGTCTGGTCATTATCTTGTTCCTGATTTTTGAGCCGGAAGGCATTGCTAAAATCTGGCGAAACATCAAAGATTATTTTCGACTCTGGCCTTTTAGTTATTAGTTGATAGTTGATAGTTGTTCGTTGGCGGTTTTCAGTTGCCGGTGGTTCTGGACGAACCGCGAATGGGCACTGAAGGCTGAAATCAATTTATCAGGTTTAGAAGATTGAGGAGATGAAGCACATGAAAAGAAAAGCGTTCCTGGTATTTGTTGTTTTGGTAGCCATCCTGGTCCTGGCGGCCTGTGGCGGCGGGGGGGGCGACGAAGCGGCTGCCGGTCCAATTAAGATCGGCGGTATTCATGACCTGACCGGCGCGACTTCGGACGTGAGTACGCCTTACGCCGATGGCGTGCGTGATTATGTTAAATTTGTGAATGAAAGTGGCGGGATTAACGGCCGTCAAATCGAGTTCATGTCCCAAGATTACGCCTACGCTGTAGACCAGGCCGAACAGTTGTACAGCCAATACGTTTCTGAGGGCGTAGTCGCCTTCCAGGGTTGGGGAACCGGCGATACCGAAGCCCTGCGTACCCGCGTCGCCGAAGACCAGATTCCCTTTATGTCCGCATCTTACTCGGCCGCCCTCACCAACCCCACCGATGCGCCCTATAACTTCCTGATCGGCACCTCCTATTCCGACCAACTCGTCATCGCCCTGCAATACGCCAAGGAACACGGCGCAACGACCATTGCCTTGCTGCATCACGACAGCCCCTTCGGCACCTCGCCGTTGGAAGACGGCAAAGCATGGGCCGAAGCCAATGGCATGAGCATTGTCGCCATCCCCATGCCCGCCGGTACGTCGGACTTTACGGCGCAGTTGACCCAGGTGCAAGACGCCGGCGCGGAATTTATCATCATTCAGAACGTTTCCTCGCCCGCTGCCACCCTGACCAAAGACGTAGCCCGGTTGGGCATGGATACACAAATCATCTGCCTGAACTGGTGTTCGGATGAACTGTTTGTGGAACTGGCCGGCGAAGCGGCCGAAGGCGTGATTGCCGCCAGCCCGTTTGCCTTCCCCAGCAGCGGTGTCGCACTGATTGAGAACGAGATACGGCCGTACACCGAAAAAGCCGGCAAAAACCTCAACGAACTCGGTCTGCACTACGTCCAGGGTTGGACCACCATGCGCGCCATGGTAGACGCCATCCGCCAGGTCGTTGCCGACGGCAAAGAAGTCACCGGCCCCAACATCAGAGCCGTACTCGAAGCCTACAACAACTACGACACCGGCGGCGTCACCACGCCCATCACCTACTCGGCCACCGATCATGGCGGTAACAAAGCCTTACAGCTTTACCAGGTCCAAGACGGCGTACACGTCAAACTCACCGATTACATCAGCGCCGGAGGCTGATCGGGTCGTGGATAGTTGTTAGTTGATAGCAAAACTATCAACTAACAACGCCCAACTCCCAACTGGAGTAAAAATGCTTGCCCTCAACAACGTCGAAGTGATCTATAACGATGTCATCCTCGTCCTCAAAGGGATGTCGTTGGAAGTGCCGCAAGGCAAAATTGTGGCCTTGCTCGGCTCCAATGGCGCGGGTAAATCCACCACCCTCAAAGCTATTTCCGGCCTGCTCAAGCCGGAAAATGGCGAAGTGACCGATGGCGAAATTCTGTTTGAAGGCGAAAAAATCCAAGACTTAGACGCAGCCAACGTCGTGCGGCGCGGCATTTTCCAGGTGATGGAGGGGCGGCGGGTATTTGAACACCTGGACGTGGAGCAAAATCTGGTAGCCGGTGGCTACACGCGCAAAGATCGGAGCAACGTTAAAAACGACATAGACATGGTCTATGAATATTTCCCCCGGTTGAAAGAGCGCCGCAGGCAAACGGCCGGGTATCTCTCCGGCGGTGAACAGCAAATGTTAGCCATCGGCCGTGCCATGATGGCCCGCCCCAAATTGATCATGCTGGACGAGCCATCTTTGGGATTGGCCCCCTTGCTGGTTATGAGTATTTTTGAGATTATTAAGCGCATCAATCGGGAACAAAACACGACCATTTTACTGGTGGAGCAAAACGCCCGTCTGGCGCTGGATGTGGCCGACTATGCGTACATTATGGAAAACGGCCGTATCGTTCTCACCGGTGAACCAGCCCAACTGAAAGACAACGCCGACGTGCGCGAATTTTACCTGGGCCTCAACGAAGTCGGCGCCCGCAAAAGCTACCGCGACGTCAAACATTACAAACGGCGCAAACGCTGGCTCTCTTGATT
>CALFEW010000596.1 GCA_937958365.1 uncultured Chloroflexota bacterium
CGTCAGGTAAGAGATGCAGCGCCGCGCATCCAGCACGTAAGGCTCCGGGAACGCCTGTGTCGGGCAGGCGTCCAGGCAGCGGTGGCACGTCCCGCAGGAAGGGCTGGGGATTGCGGATTGCGGATTTTGGATTGCGGATTGTGGGTTTGCGGCGGCCAGGGGCAAAGTGGTGAGGAGTTCGCCCAGGAAAAACCAGGAGCCACGGCGCGGATGAATGAGCATGGTGTTTTTGCCGGTGAAACCGAGAACGGCCGTTTCCCCATGATCGCGCTCTAAAATGGCCCCCGTGTCCACATAGACGCGGTTCATCACGTCGCCGCCGCCGGCTTCGCGCAGCCAGTCGGCCAGCGCTTCCAGGCGGGGCGTCATCACGTCGTGGTAATCCACGCCCCAGGCATAGTTGGCAATGCGGCCGCGGCTGGGGTCTTGGGCAACGGCCGTAGGCAGCCGCCGCGTAAAATAGCCCAGACTCACGCAGACAATCGCCTGCACGCCCGGCAAAATCACCTGCAAGTCCTGCCGCCGCGCCACGCGGTCTGGTCGGGCCATATACCCCATTTCCCCCTGGAACCCCTGGTCCAGCCAGCGCAAATAGGCCGCCAGCCGCCTGCCCGGCGCAGCCGGAATCACCCCCACCCCATCAAACCCCAACGCCCGCGCCTGCGCCGCCAATTGATGTACCAAATGATCCATGCCTCCATTGTAACAACGAATAGCAGCCAACTCCTAACTCCCTACTACCAACTCCCACTAACAACTCCCCACTAACAACTGTCAACTCTCCTTCTTGTGGTATAATCTCGCCAACTATCCCGTACCCTACAAGTTAAGGAGGAAGGCACTATGAGTGAATCCGAACTGAATATCTCTGTAGAAACGCATAAACGTGTTGCCGTGGTCACGGTAAACGGCCGTATAGACAGCAGCAACGCCGCGCAATTGGACAACACCCTGAAACAAACCCTCGAAGAAAACAACAACATCGTGGTCGAGTTATCGAGCGTCGAGTACATGAGCAGCGCCGGGTTACGCGCCATCGTCGCCGCCCTGCGCGAAGCCAAGAAAAAGCGCGGCGACGTGCGCATCGCCGCCCCCTCCGAGCGCGTAACCGAGGTCTTTTCACTGGCCGGCCTGACCGCCTTGTTCTCAAGCTACGACGACCTGACGTCCGCCGTTGGCAGCTTCTAACCATCCACCAAGGCCCTGGCGTCGGTGTTCCGTGTTCCGTCATCCGTGTTCCGTCATCTGTGTTCGGTAGCCGATAGCCCTTTGGCTCTGCCGAACACCAACGACATACGGAACACGGTATACGGATTACGGTATACGAATCACAAATTCCAGGGTCTTCTCAACGTTATGGGTCAACAACACGTCCTCAAGGTTCGTGGTCGTTACAGCAACATCCGGCAGATTTGCGACTTCGTCATTCATGGCGCACAAACATCCGGTTTAGGCGAAGGGGCCACGTTTCACATTGAGTTAGCCTGCGACGAAGCTTGCACCAACATCATCGAACACGCCTACGAAGGCGAAGATAGAGGTGATATCGAAGTGCGTTGGCGGGTAAAAGGAAATGATTTTGTCATTACCTTTCATGATAACGGCCGTTCCTTCGACCCCACCACGGTCCCTGCTCCTGCCATCTCCGAATTGTCCGAAACCCCCGAACCTGAAAACCTGAGAGTGGGCGGTCTGGGTATCCATTTTATGCGCACGCTTATGGACGACATACGGTACAGTTTTGATCAGCAAAAAGGCAACACCCTCACAATGATCAAACAAATTGGTGGTGAGTAAAGTAAAAGGATGAATATCAGCCACAAACAGTTAGCCAACAGTATCTGGCAAGTTGAAGTGGGTGGCCGGCTGGACCAAAGCCAGACGCCGCAACTCAATCATACACTCATCGAACTCATCAATGCCGAACAATACCGCCTCGTTGTTAACCTGAGCGACGTTAGCTACATCAACAGCGGCGGTTTACGCTGCCTGGTAAGCGCCTGGCGCAAGGCGCGCGCCCAAAACGGCAACGTCATCCTGTTTGGTCTGAACGACCGTCTCTGTGAAATCTTTACCATGATCGGTTTCGACAAAGTGTTCCAGATTTACCCAACCCAGGAGGAGGCCCTGTCGGCTATGCCGCCATTGTAAAACCATCTTGGTAAAACTATCTTGGTAAACCCATTTGGGCGGCGCACCTTCATCAACACAACCCATAAAGCACGCCAATCTTTCTCGAATTCGCGTAAACTCGCGTCCTGTTTTCTTCGGAGCAGCCACCGAACACACAAAACCCGGCTCGAATTGACATGTCATCCTACGTTTTGCAGCTAATGGGCGGTTTTTCGTGGCCGTCACTGTCAATTTTCATCGTCATGGTGGCGAT
This sequence comes from uncultured Chloroflexota bacterium, assembly GCA_937958365.1. Classification (GTDB taxonomy): domain Bacteria; phylum Chloroflexota; class Anaerolineae; order Promineifilales; family Promineifilaceae; genus Leptovillus. Next base: position 2,387 of record CALFEW010000596.1, read on the forward strand.
GACGTTTCTCGTCCTCATCGCCGTGCGGCGCTACCGCTCGCGTCAGGCGCTCATGCAGCGTGTGGCCGAGTTGGAGGCGCTCAGCGCCGCCGGCCGTTCCATCGTCGCCGCTGAACTCGACTTGATGAGCCTGTGCGAGCTGATCGCCCAGGAATCCGGCCAGGTTATTGATAACAGCACGTTCCAGATCGGCCTGTTCGACGACCATTTTTACGAGATATTATTTTGGACGGTGAACGGCCGTTCCCTGGAAACCCCGCGCACCTTCGACCTCAACGAAGAGAGCGGCATCGTCGGCTGGGTACGCGAATCGGGCGCGCCCTTGTTGGTGCGCGATTTTCAAAAAGAGATGCCGCGCCTGCCGGCCCGGCCACGTTACATCACCGAGACGCCGCCCCGTTCGGCCATCTTTTTGCCGCTCATCAGCGGCGAAGAAGTAATCGGCGTGGTGGCCGCGCAAAGTTTACGGCCGTCGCACTTCAGCGAAGAAGATTTGCGCCGCCTGATGATCCTCACCAACCAGGCCGCAGCCGCCATCGCCCACGCCCGCCTGTTCGCCCAGCAGCGCCAGCGCGCCGCCCAATTAGAACTGGTCGGCCAGATCGCCCGCGACGTGACCGGCGCTTATGAATTGCGTGAAATCTTTGAGCAGATCGTGCAGGCCGCGCAAAAGATGTTCAACTTTCACCTGGTCAATATTTTCAGCGTGGACCCGGAAACTGGGGAAGCCATCATCGAGGCCAGCAGCAATCCCCAGGTAGTCAGCCTGAACGCCCGGTTAAAGCCGGGGCAGGGCATCATCGGCACGGCCGTTGCCCAGCGCGAAACCATCGTCGCCAACAACACCGATGAAGACCCCCGCTACCTGCCGGAAATCAACCAGACAACGGCCGTCACCCCCACCAAAGCCGAAATCGCCATCCCCATGATCACCGATGACAAGGTGATCGGCGTGTTGGACGTGCAAAGCCCTTGCGTTAATGCCTTCACGCACAACGAACAGGTCGTGCTGGCCGCCCTGGCCGCCGAAATCGCCATCGCCATCGAAAAAGCGCGCCAGTTAAGCTGGCAGCGCGAACAGGCCTGGCTGACGGCCGCCCAATTGCAAGTGGCCGAAACAGTAGGGCGCAGCGGCGAACTGACGGAAATTGTAACGGCCGTTACCCGCATCACCCCCATGCTCCTCGGCCTCTCCTTTTGCGCCGTCTTGCTCTGGGACAAAGAACAACAAGCCTATCACGGCGGCGACGTTTTTGGCGTATCGCGCCAGTTCTGCGACTGGTTCCCCCGGCTCTGGCTCAAGATCGGCGATTGGGGAGCGCTGGATGCCGTACACGTTGGCCGCGAACCGCTGACAACCAGCACACCGCCGCCCTGGCCGCGCAAACTGCTGGGCAAAAAAGATCACACCGGCCCCTTCACGCTGCTGCCCCTGCACACTCCCAACGACGTACTCGGCGTCATGATCATAGACGACACGGCAGACGCGGGCGCAGAAACGCCATTTTCCCGCCGATCTGAACTGCTGCAAACCATCCTCGACACGTCGGCGCGCACCATTGAAAGCGCCTGTCTGCGCATCGCCCAACAAGAAGAAGCCTGGGTCAACGCCGCCCTGCTGCAAACGGCCGAAGCCGTCAACAGCCTGTTCGATCTGAACGAAATCCTGGATACGATTGTGCGCCTGGTCCCCATGCTGGTCGGTGTGGAATCGGCCGTCGTCCTCATCTGGGACCCGGAGCGCGAAGCGTTTCGCCCCGGCCCCAGCTACGGCATCTCGGAGATGAGTCTGGGCCTGCTCTCCACGTTGGAATTGGAGCAAAACGAATTTCTAACCACCAATACCCAGGCCGGCGCGCTGACGCCCAACGCCCCTTATTACACGTTCCTATTGGCTCCCTGGCTGGCGAAAGTGTTGGGATCGTCCCACGCCCACGCCTTTCCGCTGAACGCGCGCGGCCAACTGGTAGGGGCGCTGGTGGTGGGCGTGACCGGGGAAAAAGAACGGAACCTTTCGACGCGGCGCATCAGCATTTTGAACGGGATTGCCCATCAGGCGGCCACGGCCGTTGTCAACAACCAGCTTTATGAATTGGCCGCCGAACGCACCCGGCTGGAGCAAGAACTAACCGTCGCCCGCGAAATCCAGGCCAGCCTGCTGCCTTACGGCAGTCCCAACATCCCCGGCTGCCAGGTCGCCAGCTTCTGGCTGGCCGCCCGCCAGGTCAGCGGCGACTTTTACGATTTCATCCGCCTGGAAAATGACCAGTGGGGCATCATCGTCGCCGACGTGGCCGACAAAGGCGTGCCGGCGGCGCTGTTCATGGCCCTCAGCCGCACGGTTTTGCGCACGGTGGCCCTCAGCCGGCAGCAAAGTCCGGCCCAGGTGCTGATGCGCGCCAATGAGATTTTAGGCGACGAGGCGCAATCGGACCTGTTTGTGACGGTGTTTTACGGCGTCTGGAACCCGGAGAACAAAACGCTGACCTATGCCAACGGCGGCCACAACCCACCGCTGCTGCTGGACCATAACGGCCGTTTCCATCTCCTCGGTGGCAGCGGCATGGCCCTGGGCGTTTTGCCCCAAATCACCGTCCAACAGCAGCGCGTCCACATCCACAGCGGCGACACCCTCATCTTTTACACCGATGGCGTCACCGAAGCCATGAACGAAGATTTCGACGAATTTGGCCTGGAACGGCTGCGTATAGCCGTCGCCGCCCACAAAAAGAAATCCGCCGCCGAAACCGTGCAGGCCATCACCCAGGCCATCCGCCACCACGCCGGCGACACGCCCCAATCCGACGACATTACCCTCGTCGTCATGAAAACGACTTGAACACTGAAGACTGGTTCACTCTCCACTCTCCACTCTTTAATCCGCGTCCCTGACCATACACAAAACTTTGAAACACGACATGAAACAAACAACACAAGATAAACAACTCCTCACTGCCCCGGCCGACGCCGCCCAATTCACCCGCAGCGACACCTGGCGCGTGATGCGCATCATGGGCGAGTTTGTCGCCGGGTTTGACGCCCTGGCCGAATTAGGCCCGGCCGTGACCCTCTTTGGTTCAGCCCGCATCGCGCCAGACCACCCGCTTTACCGCGCGGCCGTGGAAACGGCCCGCTGCCTGGGCGAGGCCGGGTATAACATCATCACCGGCGGCGGCCCCGGCATCATGGCCGCCGGCAATGAAGGGGCGCGAGCGGCCGGCGTCACCTCCGTCGGCCTGAACATCGAACTGCCGTTTGAGCAGCATCTGAATCCGCACGTAGACGTGGCCGTGGATTTTCATTACTTTTTTGTGCGCAAAACGATGCTGGTGAAGTACGCCCAAGGTTTTGTCATTTTCCCCGGTGGTTTTGGCACGCTGGACGAATTGTTTGAATCGCTGACGCTGATTCAGACCGGCAAAGTGGAAAACTTCCCGGTGGTTTTGTATGATCGCGCTTACTGGCAAGGTTTGCTGGATTGGCTGCGGGGGATGGTGTTGGGCAACGGCCGTATCTCCCCACCAGACCTCAACCTGCTCCTTCTGGCCGATTCTCCGGCCGAAGTTTGCGCCCACATCTTACGCTGTACCCAGGAAAGCCAGGAGCGGCAGCAGCAGGAGCAGGCTGCCCGCGAAGTGACGCGCCAGGTCTACCAGCCGGAGTAAAGCTGAATTGCAAGCGAGTCATGGTAAGGTGTATCATGAAACATCACAGTACTTGACCATTGACCATTGACGATTGACCATTAGCTATTGACCATTCAACAGGCTGCTATGAAACCAGAAAAAATCGGCCGGTACGACATTGAAGATGAGATTGGGCGCGGCGGCATGGCGACCGTATTCAAGGCTTACGACCCACGCTTTGAACGCCACGTCGCCGTCAAAGTGCTGCCCCGCGAGTTCATGCACGATCCTGAATTTCGGGCGCGCTTCAACCGGGAGGCAAAAACCATCGCCGCGCTGGAACATCCGGCCATTGTGCCGGTGTACGATTATGGCGAAGAAGATGGCGTGTTGTATCTGGTGATGCGCTACATGCCCGGCGGTTCCCTGGCCGAGCGGCTGGAAAACGGGCCGCTCACCATTGAGGAATCGGCGGAGATTTTGCAGCGATTGGGTTCCGCCCTGGACCGCGCTCACAGCGAAGGCATCATCCACCGCGACCTGAAACCGAGCAACATCCTCTTTGACCAATATGGCGACGCTTTCCTGGCCGATTTTGGCATCGTGCGCCTGACTACATCCGATTCTAACCTGACGGCCAGTGGCAGTCTGGTGGGCACACCCACCTACATGAGTCCGGAACAGGTGTATGGCGACAAAGAGCTAGACGGCCGTTCCGACATCTATGCCCTCGGCGTCATCCTCTTCCAGATGCTCACCGGTCAGCTTCCCTACGAAGCCGACACCCCGGCCAAAATGATGATGAAACACGTCCTGGAGCCGGTCCCCCAAATCCTCAAAAACCGGCCCGATTTGCCGCCGGAAGCCGAACAAGTCGTCAGCCGGGCGTTAGCCAAAGAGCGCGACGACCGCTTCGCCAGCGCCGCCGACCTGAACGCGGCGCTGAGTACGCTGACCCAGAAAAGCAAAACGGCCGATGAAGTTCAAGCGCAGTTGGCAACCATGCAGGCGACCATCGCCCCGGAACTGGCCGGCAAAACCACGCCGCCGTCCGACCT
>CALFEW010000597.1 GCA_937958365.1 uncultured Chloroflexota bacterium
GATGGATAACTCTCTCGAGTGGCGTGAAAAAAAGGACATATTACGTATCTACGCCTCCCAGGGGAACTCATGGAAAACGTCGGGGCTGACCTCTAATTGACGAGCCAGAAATTGCACCACAGCCGATGGTATTTCCTGCTTCCGCTGGGGAAACCGGCCCGCATATTGAAACCACTTGAGCAGCAACGCCCGCCCTAACTGGTTGTCGACCCCGATGGCTCGTTTGGCCATTTCCCGTTCCCCTGGTGTCAGTGTCCAGTGATCTATCAATTCATCAATCGTCCAATTTCGTTTCATCTCACAACTCCTGGTTTGAATGGTTTACTTGGGAAATCCCCAGATTCGTGAGATGAGTATAGGGTTTGTCCTTCCTATCACAAGTCAACTACCAAAATGTGGCGGCAGGTGACAGCAATGTTTGTTTTAAGCCAGCAAGCGAAAGTCGAGCATCCGCTCATCAATATCTTCTTTATCACCATCTGCGGCGTTTTATGTGGCGCTGATAATTGGGTTGCTATTGAAGCGTTTGGTCACGCTCAACTTGACTGGTTTGGGCAATACTTGAACTTAGAAAAGGGCATTCCCTCTCATGACACATTGGGCAAGACCTTTGCCGTCATAAACCCTGAGCAGTTCCGCAAAGGATTCTTGAATTGGACCCAAGCTGTATGCCAGGTTGTAGCCGGCGTGTTGGCTATCGATGGCAAAAAGGTACGCCGCTCACACGACAAGCGTTTGGGGAAAGAAGCCATTCATATGGTTAGCGCCTGGGGAGAGGCAAATGGTGTTGTGTTTGGCCAACAAAAAGTCGATGAGAAATCCAATGAAATCACAGCGATTCCTCTCTTGCTGGAGGCGCTGGATTTGACAGGTTGTATTGTGACCATAGACGCCATGGGGTGTCAAACAGAAATTGCCGAGCACATTGCAGACCAGGGTGGCGATTACGTTCTATCCCTCAAAGGCAATCAAGGACAGTTGCATGAAGATGTCCAGGAAATGTTTGCCTATTTCGACAAGGTTGGCTTTGTGGATATAGACCACGACTATCATAAAACCGTTGAAAAAGACCATGGGCGAATTGAGATTCGAGAATGCTGGACTTTCAACCCCCATGAATGGAGCCAGTATTTCCGCACACTGGATAAATGGAAAGGGCTACAATCTGTCGGCATGCTACGCGCTCAACGTCAGGTTGGCGAGACCGTGACGACAGAAACGCGATATATCATCAGCAGTTTGGCCAGTCAGGCGGAGGTGATTTTGCGAGCCACGCGACATCATTGGGGGATTGAAAACAAATTGCATTGGGTATTAGATGTTGCTTTTCATGAAGACTTGAGCCGGGTACGACAGGGATATGCGGCTGAGAATTTAGCTGTGGTGCGTCATTTGGTACTGAACCTCTTGAGGCAGGAAAAAACGGCGAAGATGGGTATACAAAACAGAAGACTACGTTGTGGGTGGGATACTCCATATCGGGATAAGGTGTTAGCCGGTCTTTCTTCATTATGTTAATAGTTCGCGCGATTGCCCTGGTTACAATCCCCGGAAAAATATTGTGAGGCGTATCTCGCTGCGTAAGGAGCAGCGTCGCCAAGGCATGCTGTGGTATGCCTACAAACGGAACCATGGCGTTTTGCATAAACGGTACGTGGGCAAGTCTGATGCTTTAACTCGCGTCAGGCTGGATGAAGTGGCAGTGGCCCTGAGCCGGGTTTGGTGAGGAGTGGCGAGTCAGCAAGGAGGTGTTTATCGAACCAACCGATTGAATGGGAGAATGGCGTAGCCGCTTATTTTACTGATGATGGGTTAGCCGCCCGCCGGAGGTGGTGCATTGTGGCCGCACATAGGTGGTGCATTGTTGGGCATGTTAGTGGTACAGTGTTGGTGCATATGGGTGGTACATTTACGGGGAACTCCCGCAATTTGTGTGAAACGGCCAAGCTAAGGAGTCGCAGGCTTACCCAAAACTTGCTTGCGCAACAAATCAAATTTAGCACGGCCGTAGCCCTGGCGTTTGACGAACTTGAGCCGATTGACCTGCCCTTCCACCTGTCCATTGCTCCACTCATAAGTCAAAGCGGCTTTGACCGCTTCATAGTCACGCTGTAAGCCAGCCGCAAAATTCTGGAAAGCCTGGATGCCAGATTCTTTTGCCTTCTCCAGCCAGTCATCCAGCTTATCGGCTGCCCGCTCGCGGACAAGTTCGCGGAACGATTGGGCCAGTTGGCGGGCGCTCTGTATTTCTTCCGAAACTGTGCACAGCTTGTCGCGCAGTTTGCGCTCCTGTTCCTTGAGTCGGTCATCGGGATGAAGCAGCAACCAGGCTGCTTGAGTTGGAGATAGACGCGGCACCTGAGGAAGCACTGGCGCAGCGACCACTACTAACTGTCCCTTCGCCTTCAATGTCTTGACCACTCGACACACGCTGACGTAGTGGCCGGTGAATCCTTGTCCTTCTAATTCAGCATGTAATACCTTGATATTTTGGCAGCCCTCCTGCCATCGTTTTGTCAGGTAGGGTAGATAAGGCGTCACGGTCGAAGTACAGTGCGCTCTCAATACTTTCTCTGGGCTATGGTCGAGAGCATAGTACTTGCTGACTGTCCGCCGGTGCATCCCTAGCTGACGGCAAACAGCCCGCTGGCTCAACCCTTGCTTTTGCAAGGCTTTGACCTCCTCAAAGCGCAACTGACGCATGGTTGGG
>CALFEW010000598.1 GCA_937958365.1 uncultured Chloroflexota bacterium
GTCATTGAAGTGGGCGTGGACGTGCCCAACAGTACAGTGATGGTCATCGAGGGGGCGAATCGCTTTGGCCTGGCTCAGCTGCACCAGTTTCGCGGGCGCGTGGGGCGTGGTGAGCATCAATCCTTTTGTATGCTTATCGCCGACAACGAGTCAGCCGAAGCGGAAGAACGCCTGAGCGCCCTGGAAAACAGCAACGACGGCTTTGTGCTGGCAGAAAAAGACCTGGAAATTCGCGGCCCTGGCGAATTTTTCGGCCGCCGGCAAAGCGGCATCCCAGAGCTGCGTCTGGCTTCGCTGCTGGACATGGAGATGTTGACAAAAGCCCGCGACGAGGCAGAAATTCTTTTCCGCGCCGACCCGAACCTGGAGGACCCGCAGCATCGCTGGCTGGCAGAACGTGTACACAAGTTTTGGGAACAGGCGGGGGACGTTAGTTGATGGTGAACCGTAATCCGTAAGCCGTAATCCGTAACCCGTATTCCGTAAGCCGTGATACGGAACACGGAATACGGAACACGGAACACGAAATACGAACAATAGGAGCATACCTTGATAAGACGCGCATTATATCCCGGCACGTTCGACCCGGTGCATTATGGTCATTTGGACCTGATGCGACGATCCGGCTTGATTTTTGATGAGTTGGTGGTGGGGGTGTATGAACATAAACGGCCGTCCAAATCCGTCCTTTTTTCCGTGGATGAACGCCGTAAAATGATCGAAGACGCCCTGACCGTCATGAATGGGCAAGGTCACAATATCACCACTGTGCCCTTTAGCGGCCTGACGGTGGACCTGGCGCGAGAACTGGGTATCCCGGTGATCGTGCGTGGTTTACGTGTTTTTTCGGATTTCGAGTTTGAGTTTCGCTTTGCGCTCGCCAATCGGCGCATGGCTCCCGGGCTGGAAACGGTGAACCTGATTACCCGCGAGGAACATACGTTTCTCAGCAGCACAACCGTCCGCGAAATCGCCTCCCTGGGCGGCGATGTGAGCAGCATGGTTCCACCCAACGTGGCAGAGGCGCTGTATCAGCGGTTTCAAGAGATGGACGAATCGCACAGCTTGCGCCAGTCGCCGCCATTGCGTGACTAGGCGACTAACCATTATAATACCCTGCGAGGGTGAAAGTGCAGGCAAAAAACCGAGGGTGAGATCATCATGGATATTCAACATTTGGTTGATAGATTAGAAGAAGTGCTCAACGAAAGCCCCCATGTGCCATTGAGCGCCTATTTACTGATACACGAGGACCGGATTTACGGTATCATTGACCAAATGCGTGTGGCCATCCCGGAAGAAGTAAAGCGCGCCAACCGCGTGGAGGCTGAAAAAGATCGTATTCTGGCGCAGGCACACGAAGAAGCCGAGCGCATTCGTGATCTCGCCAAACAAGAAGCCTCCGAACTGGTAAAGCGAGACGCCATTATGCTGGCCGCCCAGCAGCGGGCGGAAAATATCCTGGAACGCTCGCGTCGTGATTCTGAAGTGCTGCGCCAGGACGCAGACGTATACGTGGTGGAAGTGTTGACCAAGCTGGAAGAGGATTTGTTACGCTCTCTGGCGGTGGTGCGCAATGGGATGCGTAAAGTACAAGTGGAACAGGAAGCGACGGAACGGCCGTTAGCCGCCACTTCCGATTAACCAACATCGCCATCCGACCCGGCTTTCTTCTGAAAACCACCTTGACACACCTGACCTGATGGCTATAATTGCCAGTCGCGGCCCGATTATGCCGCTCGTTTTTTGTATGGGCACTAAACGCCCAAATTTGTAGAGAGAGGATGACCAATGGGTGCTGTACCGAAGCGCAGAATTTCCAAAGCCCGACGTGACCGTCGGCGTGCTCATGATTCAATTCAACCATTTCACCTGGTTCGCTGCTCGAAGTGTGGGGCGATGAAACGTTCCCATCACATGTGCCTGGAATGCGGCACGTACCGGGGCCGCGAAATTCTTCCCGCGTTGGAAGAATAAGGTTGCAGCGAGAGAGGCCGTCATCGTGCGGCCTTTTTTGTGTCTCCAGATATTCCGTGTCGTCAGGCGCGGATTCTTTTTTTACCCGGCAGACATATGAGCAGTGCCTTCCTTTTTCCCGGACAGGGATCGCAACAGGTGGGGATGGGGCAAACGCTCTACGAGCGATCGTCTGAAGCGCGGGCTATTTATGATCAGGCCGACGCGCTGTTAGGCTTTTCCCTTTCCACCCTCTGTTTTAGCGGGCCAGAAGAATCGCTCACTGACACGCTCAACCAACAACCGGCCTTATTTACGACCAGCATGGCGATAACGGCCGTGCTGTCCCAGCAAGACGCACCCCCGCCGGCTTTTGTGGCCGGCCACAGCTTAGGCGAGCTTTCGGCGCTGGCGGCGGCTGGCAG
>CALFEW010000599.1 GCA_937958365.1 uncultured Chloroflexota bacterium
CAGGCAGCTTTGGCGAAAAATCAGGCTTTTTAGCCCATAAATGCGGGCGTAATCAATGGTGTACTGGTCGCCTGTGCCTTTGGAGCAGCCATAAGGCGAGTGAAAATCCAGCGGGTATTCTTCGCCGATGCCGTGCGGGTGGCTGGCATAGGCGTAGCGGTTGCCTTGCAGCACCACGCCCACATCTTCCATGCCGCCGTAGACTTTGTTGGTGGAAGCATACAAAACGGCCGCTTGCGGCGCTTGATGCCGCACGGCCTCTAACACGTTAAACGTGCCCAGGGCGTTGATCTCAAAATCTTCGCGGGGGTTTTGCACGGAGGTGGTGACGGCTACCTGGCTGGCCAGGTGCAGCACCACGTCGGACCCGACGATGGATTGGGCCAGATGGTCATAATCGCGCACGTCGCCGCGCACAAAGGTGAGGTGGTTGGCGTGGTTTTGGCGCAGCCAGTCCAGGTTGGCCTGCCCGCCAACGCGGCTGAGGTTGTCATAGATGATAATGTCGTGGCCCTGCGCGGCAAAATGATGGGCCGAGTTACTGCCGATAAACCCGGCGCCGCCGGTGATGAAGATTTTCATGTCCTATCCTTCAGAGAATGGGACGCGGATTTTCGCCGATGCAGCGGATGAACGCGGATTTTCTGATTTTATCCGCGAAAATCCGTCGTATCCGTGAAAATTCGCGTCCTATTTTTAAGTTGCATACAAAATTTGGGTTTCGGTTAGTTATACAGTTGCGGGCCGGTTAAGCCTCAGTTTGCAGGTGGGTGAAGAGGGTGGTTTGTTGGTTGATGAGGAATTGGTGGTAACGGCCGTCTAACGGCGTCACCGTCATCAAAAGCGCATCCTCCCCGGTGTCCCGGTAATAGCCGCGTCGTTCGCCAACAACGACCAATTCGTATTTTTCATACAACGCCTGGGCAATTGTGTTGCTGCGACGCACTTCCAACGTCACCAGGCAGGCGGGATGTTGGTAAGCCGACAGTAAAATATCCAAAAAGAGCAGTTCGCCCAAATGTTGACCACGCCATTCCGGGTGAATGGCAATCGTGCTGACGTGTACCTCGTCGCCAATAAGCCAGTAACCGGCAAAGCCGACGATAGTTTCCCCCACCGCCAACGTCTGATAATGGGCCATCTTATTTTCGGAGAGTTCGTGATGGAAGAGGCTTTCGCGGGTGGGCGTGGGGTAGGACAGCCGGTCAATTGTCGCTACGGCTTGCAGATCGGCAAGCTGCATCGGGCGCAGGGAAAAGGGGAGTGGCGGGTGCAGCATGGCGGGCTAATCTGAGGCGTCTGCTTCGATTTTTTGACCGGCCGGATCGCGCAGGTAAATGGGGGCCAGACTGGCTGCGTCATCAATCTGCCCTTTGCGCAGGCGCTGCCAACCTAATTCCGCCAGGAAGCCGGCGCGCCGGGCGGAAAGCGCAGGCGGCGCAATGCGGAAGCTTTTGTGAGTGGCTTTGATAAGACGAGCCGCTTCGGGCGTGATTTCGCCAACAAACAGGGTGGGTTTGCTGAGTCCGGCCAGGATGTTTTCCCAGGAATCAATCACCGCGGGACGGCGGGCTTGCCAACCGCCGCGCGCCTGCCATTCGTAAACGGCCGCGCACACCCGCGAACGCCCGGCGGCCGCCGCCGCCAGCAGTTGATCCGGGTATTGTTGGATGGAGGCGGCGACCACGTCCAGAGTCGGCACGCCGATGAGGGGTATCTGGTTTGCCAGGGCCAGCCCTTTGCCCAGCGCCAGCCCGACGCGCAGCCCGGTGTAAGAACCGGGGCCTACAGCCACAGCGATGCCTTTCCAATCGTCGGGACTGACGCCGACGCGCTGGCCCATTTCAGCGATGGCCGGGGTGAGTTCGATGGTGTGGTTGTTTAGACAGCGCCAGCCATATTCGGCGATAACGGCCGTTCCGTCATACAGCGCCAGCCCCGCCCAGCGGGTTGCAGAATCTATTGCCAGAATCATAAGTCCCTTTACACGCCAAAGGCGCTTTGTTTAAAGTCGGCCAGCAAACTGGCGGCGCGTGGGCCGATGGCCGAAAAGCGCAGGCTGCGCCGCGTTTCGTTCAGGTAAGCCAGGTGAATTTCCAGCCGGTCGGTTGGCAGCAGGGCCGCCAGCCTTTCCGGCCACTCAATCATGATGGTTTGCCGGTCGTCGAGGATGTCTTCCAGCCCTACCGTCCAGACGTCGGCGGCCGATTCCAGGCGGTAGCAGTCTACGTGGTAGAGGATACGGCCGTCTTTCAGGCGTGGGTATTCGTTGACCAGGGTAAAGGTAGGGCTGGTGACGCGCAGACCTGTGCCCCAGCCACGACCCATGCCACGGGCAACGGCCGTTTTGCCCGCTCCCAGGTCGCCATACAAACAGACCACGTCTCCCGGCTGCAACAATTCACCCAGCCGCACCCCCAACCGCACCGTCTGCTCCAGGCTGCTGCTGATAAAATCTAGCGTCCACCTATCTAAAATCGGCATCGTTTACAATTCACCATCCACAATTATTATACCTTGCCCGGCCAATCATGGTATGATTGTACCGTTTAAGCGGGAAGTAGGAGAGGCCAATTTATGCGAGTACTCATCATCTCAGACATCCACGCCAATCTCGCTGCGTTTGAAGCGGTCCTGGCCGATGCCGCAGGCCAGTGGGACATCATCTGGTGTTTGGGTGATCTGATTGGTTATGGGCCAGACCCCAATGAATGCGTTGCCTTATTGCGTGACCACAAGCATATCAGCCTGTCGGGCAACCATGATTGGGCGGTCTTGGGCAAACTAGATATTCAAAATTTTAACCGGGAAGCGCAAATTGCCATACGCTGGACGCGGCAAGCCATCAGCAGCGACACGCATGATTATCTGGATGCCTTGCCGCCTTTGCGCGTAGAGCCTCCTTTTACCCTCTCCCACGCCAGCCCACGCCAGCCTGTATGGGAATACATCCTTGATCCCTACACGGCCGCTATCAACTTTGAGCATTTCACCACACCGTACTGCCTGGTAGGCCACACCCACGTCCCGGTGATTTTTGAAGAAACCGACCCCCATCAAGTGACCTCTCATAAACCTGATTATGACGCTGCCTGGCCTTTAAAAGGACAGCGCCTGATCATTAACCCCGGCAGCGTCGGCCAACCGCGCGATTCCGATCCTCGCGCTGCGTATGCGTTTTTAGATACAGAGACAAACATCTGGCAATTTAAGCGCGTCGCATATCCGGTGGCTGTCACCCAAGACAAAATGCGACAGTACGGCATCCCCTCCCGCCTTGTCAAACGCCTGGAATACGGTTTGTAGAACGTAATCCGTAATCCGTGAGCCGTATTCCCTAAACGGAATACGGCCCACGGATTACGGGAACCTTTCCCTTTGCCCGGTCGTTAATGAATCATCACCAACAAGGAGGCTCATGATGACAAGGAAAAATTTCTTCGCTCTATTTTTACTTGTTTTGCTGCTGGCGGCGTGTGGTAAGAGCGCCGACCAGGAATCTGCCGGAGATATGGCGGAGTTTGCTCCGATGGAAGCGCCGGCTGCCGGGCAGGATGTTTATTACGATGAAAGCAGCGTCGCTTTTGCTGAAGTAAACAGAGTCGTCAGCGAGGAAGTGGCGAATACTGCGCCAGACAGCCAGACTGGCCTGCCGCAAGAGCGCCTGATCATTCGCACGGCCGATTTAAGCATTGTCGTGGCGGATACTGAAGAGGCGATTGCCGCCATTGCGCGTATGGTGGAAGAAAACGGCGGCTGGGTGGTGAGCAGCAGCGTCTACCAATACAGCGAGACGGCCAAGACCGGCGACATTACTGTGCGTGTGCCCGCTGAGGGTTTTGTCGGCGCGACGGAAGCGATTAAAGGGCTGGCGACGGAAGTGCGCCAGGAATCCATCTCCGGCCAGGACGTGACGGAGGAGTATGTGGACCTGACGGCGCGGTTGGAGAACCTGGAGGCCACGGCCGTTCGCGTCCGCGCTTTTTTTGATGAAACCCGAAACGTGGAGGAAGCGCTGGCGGTAAATCATGAATTGAGTCGGCTGGAAGGGGAGATTGAAGTCATCAAAGGTCGGATGCAGTACCTCAGCCAATCGGCCACGTTTTCCACCATTACGGTACATCTGACGCCGGACGAACTGAATCAACCGATTGAAATTGGCGGCTGGCAGCCGCAGGGCATTGCTAAAGATGCGCTGGAGTCGTTGATTACGGCCGTGCAGTTCCTTATCTCTGCGCTCATCTGGCTGGTTATCTTCTTGCTGCCGCTGGCGCTGCTGGTTGTCGCCCCGCTCTGGTTGGTGATTCGCTGGTTTCGCCGCAAGAGAAAGGGGAACAATCAACAGATAACAGTGAACAGTGAACAACCAACAGAAAGCAAATAGCTACCCGCCAATTGCTTCACGAACGGCCGTTACATAGTCTTGAAAAACGGCCGTTCGTTGTATCTCAAACTGGCGCGGGCGGGGTAGCTCGATGGGAAAGTGATGCGTGATGGTCGCTGGCCCCTCAGCCACTTTGCCCATGACCAACACCTCGTCGGCCAGGAACACCGCTTCAGAAATGCTGTGCGTGACCATAAAAACCGTCACCGGGTTGGCCTGCCAGATGCGCAGCAGTTCCTGCCCCATGCGCTCCCGCGTCAGGGCGTCCAGCGCGCCAAACGGCTCGTCGAGCAGCAGCAGCAGCGGTTCGTGGACCAGCGCCCGCGCCAGAGCCACCCGCTGGGCCATCCCGCCGGAAAGCTGGGCGGGATAAGCCGCCGCTTCCCCCGCCAACCCTACCAACGCCAACATCTGGTAGATGCGCTCCTGGGCGACACGGCCGTTGACCCCTTGCAGTTCCAGCGGCAGCGCCACATTTTCGTACACCGTGCGCCAGGGCATCAAATTGTCGTGCTGGAAGACGATGCCCACCGGCTCGTCGTGGATATGGGCGGCACGGCCGTTGCGCCACATCTGCCCGCCGCCCGGCTGCAACAGCCCACCCAGAATACGCAGCAGCGTGGATTTACCTACGCCAGACGGCCCGACCAGCGCCACAAACGCCCCAGACGCCATCTCCAGCGAAACATCGGACAACACAAAACGGCCGTCACCATCCGGGAAGGCGTAACGAATTTGCTCCGCCGCTAAAAAAACACCGTTGTTCATAAGCAGTTGGTAGTTGTTAGCGGGTAGTTGTTAGCAATTGACCATTGACTATTGACCATTTCCCACTCGTTCCACCACATCATTGGTAAAAGCCGCTTCCAGATCGTCCAAAGGCGCGTCTAAAAAGCCCATTTCCAGCAAAATGTCCTGAGTGCGCTGCCAGGAGGCGGCGTCGGTCAGGCCCAGGGTGTCGGCGCGCCATAATTCGATGGAAGCTGTCAGTACGGGGTAACGGCCGTCATCCAACCCCTCCACATACTTTTGGCTAATGGCAAACGCCGCTTCCGGATCCGCCAGCGTATCGGCCAGACCGCGCAGCATGGCCCGCACAAACCCATCCACCAATTCCGGGTTATTCGCCAGCGTCTCTTCGTTGGTGATGACGCCGTTGGCGATCAGGTCTATGTAGTCGGCTACCGAAATCACGTTCACGGCTTCACCCCGCGCCGCCAACTGCACCGGTTCATTGTTGATATACACCACCACCGCCTCCGATTGGTCGGCGAGCAGCGATTCAAGCTGGTTAAAGCCAATGTCGTTGGCGTTGACATCTTCCTGGGCCAATCCGTTGGCCGAAAGCAAGCCCACGTAACCCACGTAACTGGCCCCCCAAAAACCGGGCAGGCCCACGTTACGTCCCGCCAGGTCTTGCGGCGTGACGATGTTGGCCGCGGCTTTGCTAACCACGGCGATGGGGTATTGCTGAAACCATTCCATCACGTACACCACCGGCAGCCCTTGCGCCCGCGCCAGCAGCACCTGCTCGCCGCTGACAATCGCCAGAGGCAGTTCGTTGGCCCCCACCAGAGCGATGCCGTCGGTCTCGAAGCTGTAGTCAAACTCGATTTCCAGCCCTTCCTCGGCAAAGTATCCTTTGTCTACGGCCACGTAAAACGGGGCATACTGCGGATCGGCGATGAAGCCCATGGGTAGACGAATTTTGGTCAGAACGGCCGTTTCTTCCCCCTGCCCGCCACCACACGCCGCCAACAAAACTGCCAGCAGCAAAACCATACCTATCAACCTCTTTACCATTTGTCATACCTCCTCAAGAACCCGAAGTCCGTATACCGTATTCCGTAAACCGTATTCCGATGGCGTTTACCAGAGTTAGCGCCCTACGGAACACCGAACACCGAACACGGAATACGGAACACGGAACACGGAATACCAGTCTCCATTACCGCGCCTGTCTACCTTTGCCAGCGCAAGACGCGCTTCTCAATCAAGGCCACCAGCCCATACAACGAAAGGGCGATGCCCGCCAGCGTGAACAAAATCACAAAAACCAGGTCGGTTTTGAACTGGTAACGCGCGGTCACCAGCAAAAAGCCCAACCCCTGGCTCTTGGGCTGCACAAACTCGCCTACCAGCGCCCCAATCACCGAAAGCGTCGCGCCAACCTTCAACCCGGCCAGGATAATCGGCAGCGCCGCCGGAAATTCCAGCTTACGAAAGATTTGCGCGGGCGTAGCTTTGAGGGCGCGCATCAAATCATATAATTCCGACGGCACAGAGCGCAGCCCGGCGATGATGGTAATCAGCACCGGGAAAAACACGACCAACGCCGCGACCAACACCCGCGACCAATACGTCGAGGCAATCCAGATGGTGAGCAGTGGGGCGATGGCGATGATGGGAATGGCCTGTGAGGCGATCAGGTAAGGGGAGATGAGGCGCTCGGCCAGCGGCGATTTCGCCAATAGATAGCCCAAAGGCAGGGCCACACCAAAACCGATGAACAGGCCGGGGATAACTTCGCTGAGGGTGATGAGGCTGTGGCGCAGGAGACGGCCGTCGCCCACCACAATGACCAACTGCCGGGCCACGTCTACCGGGGCCGGCAAGATAAAACTTTCGTAGCCACCCACCACCACCAGCAACTGCCAGACCAGCAGAAGCAGGCTAAAAGAAATGAGAATCGTCAGCCAGTTTGGCAGACTCCGTAACAGGCGCACGCCGTTCCTCGTTTACCAATTATCTGTGACGGGGCAAGGGGAAAAGACGGCGCAGAGGGCATACGGCCGTTTCCCCCATTATTCAACCGTTTCTGACAAACGGGCTGAGCGGGGAAACCACCCTATGTTCAACCTTCTCCCATCCAGACTGTCACTGTCGGCTCTGGAGTCTCACCAGATCAACTGTGCAAAGAGACAATCACCCTTTACACAGGTCGCGGGCTTGGCTTGCGCAGCCTCACCGCCGGTCGGGAATTTCGCCCTGCCCCGAAGGTTTATGATCAAATTGTTCACCAAAGATTATACCGATGTCGTTAAAGCGGGCAACAGTATACGGCCGTTCCTCACCCATCGGTGGCTAATTGTAGACAGATGAGAAGAGGTTGAATACTCGACCTTGTTCGGAGACAATCATCGGTTTGTGATATAATCAGGGATCGAATTAAGATTTTTTGAGAAGAGGTTTAAGGTATGGCAAAAAAAGTAGCTAAGAAACGGAAGCGGACATTTTCAGAGAAAGTTTTGATGGTTTTGGGTGTCATCATTGCCCTCAGCATGATTTTGTCTCTGATTGTTAGTTTTGTACCCCCAACGTTTTAATCGCCCCCGATAAAACGAGAGAAGGAGAGGCAACGGCCGTTGCCTCTCCTTCTCTCGTTTTCTGTCACAAGCCAACCCTTTCGGTCAGGGTCAACCTTCGATGTTGATCACGGCCGTCATTCCCCAACGCAGCGGCAAATCCGGCGCCGCATCCAGGTCAATCGTCACCTCATACACCACGTCACCCCGCGCCAGGTCGGCTACCAGAGCCACCCGGTTCACTGTGCCGTTCACCGTCTCGCCGGGAATCGCATCGAACGTCACCGCCACCGGGTCACCGGCATCCACAAAGGCCACGTCCAGTTCCGTCAGGTCTGTCGTCTTCACCTGCCAGCCGGTAAAATCCGCCATCGTCACCACCGGCGTCCCGACACCCACCAGTTCGCCCACGTTGGTATTGATGCGCGAAACCGTGCCCTCAAACGTCGCCAGCAGCGTCATACGATCCAGCGCCGCTTGCGCCGCCGCGACGCCTGCTTCCGCCTGAACCACGCCCGCTTCCGCCTGGGTAACGGCCGCTTCCGCCTGCGTCACACCGGTTTGGGCGATTTCCACGCCCACTTGCGCCTGGCGTACCCCCACCTCGGCGATGGCTATCTCTTCCGGCGTTGCCGGGGCCAACAGCAGGTCTAGCTGCGCCTGCGCCAGGTCTCGATTCGCGCTGGCAATGCCCACGCCACCCTGCGCCGCCTGCGACTGCGCGGCCGTTGGCCCGGCGCGCACCGCGTCCAGTGTCGCCTGCGCCGCCGCCAGATTTTGGCGGGCAGCTTCCAGTTGGGCGCGTGTCGTTTCTTCAACGGCGCCATACAACGGGCAGACTTCGCCGTTTGGTGTGTCCACGCAAGTAGTCAAGATATTGTCGTACTGCTCTTCCAGGGCGCGCACTTCGGCCGTAGCCGCCGCCACCTGCGCTTCAGCTCCGGCGATTTGGGCATTGGTTCCTACGTTCAACAAGGTGTCTCGCTGCCCAATCGCCTGGTTGACGGACGCCTGGGCCGCCGCCAGGCTGCTTTCAGCGGCGGCGATTTCTTCCGGGCGCGGACCGGCCTGAACCAGAGCCAGGTTGGCTTCGGCCGCCACCACTTGCGATTCAGCCGTCTGGATGGCTGCTTCGGCCAGCGCTTGTTGATTCTGCGCCAGCGTCACCGCCGCCTGAGCCGACACGAGGCGCGCCTGAGCTTGCTGCAAAGCCAATTCTGCCTGGGTCGCATCCAGGCGGATGAGGGCGTCACCGGCCGCGACCTGGTCGCCTTCGCTGACCAAAATCTCGGCCACCTGCCCGCCCATTTGGAAGGAAAGGTCTACGTAGAACAGGGGCACAAGCTGTCCTTCCGCGTTGACTGTCGCGCCGTCAGTTTGGGCGATGGCCTGAATCGGTTCTTGCGCAGCGGCTACGGCCGTTTCCTGCCCCAACATCGGCGGAACAACGGCCACCAGGCTCAGCGCCAGCACGGCTAAAAATCCTAAAAGAAGACGTTTTTTATTCATTGGTTCTAGTCCTTGCCTGTGCGGTTGCACAGGTTATTGCTTGGCGTCAATGCTGACAAACGAGGTCATGCCCCAGCGCAAAGGCAAATTCGCGCCGTTTTCCAGGTCCAACGTCACCTTGTAGGTTACGTCACCGCGCACAACGTCTGAAGCCGAAGCAATCTCGACGATGGTTCCGCGCAGCGTTTCGCCAGGGAAGGCGTCTATGGTCACGTCGGCAGTAAAGCCTTTTTCGATGGCGACCACACTGATTTCCGACAGGTCGGTGGTTTCCACCTGCCAGCCGCTAAAATCGGCCAACGTCAGCACCGGCGTCCCGGCGGAAACAACCTGCCCCGCTTTCACGTTGACGGCGGCGACGGTGGCCGCAAATGGGGCCGTCAGGGTACGTTTGTCCAGCGCTGATTGGGCAGAGGCGAGGGCAGCTTCCGCTTCGGCAACGGCCGTTTCCGCCTGAGTGACGGCCGTTTCCGCCTGAGTCACCCGCAGCGCCGCTTCTGCCGCCCGATTTTGCGCTTCGCTTACCGCCGCTTCGGCGACAGCGATCTGTTCCTCACGCGCACCCAGGCGCAGCAGCGCCAACTGCGCCTCAGACGCATCCCGCTGGTTGGTCGCCGCGGCGACGGAACTGTTAGCGGCCGTCTGTTCGGCGGCAATCGGGCCGGCGCGTAATTCATCCAGGGCGGCCTGCGCCGCGTTTACGGCCGCTTGCGCCGCGTTCAATTGCAGTTGCGCCTGTTGGCGCACGTCGGCGTCGGCGTCGGCGTTTTGCGACACCGGCTCAAATTGTTTTTGCGCGGCCAGGTATTGCGCCTGAGCGGCGGCCAATCGCGCTTCGGCCGCCTGAATTTCGGCGCTCGTCGCCCCTTCCAGGGCCAGCGCCCGGCCGCCTGCCGCCTGATTAATCGCCGCTGTCGCCACGTTGACGCCCTGTTCGCTGACGGCAATCTGCGCCGCCGATGGCCCAGCTGCGAGCAAGGCCAGATTGGCTTCCGTCGCCTGTACAGCCACGTCTGCCGCCTGGACGCCGGTTTGCGCGGCGAGCAGACCGGCCTGAGCTGTTGTCAGGTTGGCGTTGGCCTGGGTCAGGGCCGCTTCGGCCTGGGTGACGCCTAACTGCTGGTCTGTGGTGTCCAGGCGCAGCAAAGGCGCGCCTGCGGCCACCACGTCACCTTCCGCTGCCAATACCTCGGCCAGTTGGCCGCCGGATTGAAACGAAAGGAAAGCGTTTTGCAAAGGCACAATCTGCCCTTCGGCCGTCACCAAATCCAGGTTGGTGTCTACGCTGATGGTGTTGGGGTCTACGACGGCCGTTTCTGCCGTTGCTTCTGGTTCAGGAGCCAGGAATTGCTGGTAAGCAAAGTAACCGGCCCCTAATAACACAACGATGACAATGACGCCGATGATGGCGCGTTTCACATTCATAAGTCACTCCTAGCTCAGTGTAAAGATCGAAAATCTCGTAAACGTTTAAAATAGCTTTTCTCAGCATGGTTCATCGAGCGAAACATCTTCTTTACAAATTTACGCTGAATTGTCATGC
>CALFEW010000600.1 GCA_937958365.1 uncultured Chloroflexota bacterium
TATCCACCGACCCCATGATCCTGCTCTTCTGCCCCGGTTGGTCGTCTGTGCGTGGCAAGATGAAGGACACGCTGGAAAACATTCGCCAGGTGCCCGAATTTGTCATCAACATCACCAACGAAGCTACCAAAGAAGCGATGAACCTGACGGCCACCGAATTCCCGCACGGCGTGGACGAATTTGAATGGGCCGGCGTGACGCCAACGGCCAGCCAAACGATCCGCGTGCCCCGCGTGGCCGAAGCGCCTATTGCCTTTGAATGTAAATTGCAGCAAATTGTGCTGATTCACGAAGGACCGGGCGGCGGCGCGGCCGTCTTTGGTGAAGTGCAGGCCATTTACGTGCGCGATGATGTGATGGAAAACGGCCGTATCCTGCCTGAAAAACTCCAGCCCATCGGCCGTCTCGCCGGCAGCACCTACGCCCACATCAACGATTTGTTCGAGATGCACCGCGTCGCCGTGCCCCAAAATTATCAACCCTGACCTCCACAACAAGGAGCATTATGTCCGCAAACAATAGCAAACAAAACACCATCATCGGCCCCAATCTGCCTAATATCCCCTGGGAAGAGCGCCCAGCCGACTGCTCAGACGTCGTCTGGCGGTCGCAGCGCAACCCCATCATCAACCACGACCACATCCCATCGTCTAACAGCATCTTTAACAGCGCCGTCGTGCCCTACAAAGATGGTTTTGCCGGGGTGTTCCGCTGCGATAGCAAAACGCGCCAGATGCAGCTTCACGCCGGGCGCAGCGCCGATGGCGTCCATTGGGACATCACCCACGACCGGCTGCAATTCCAACCGCACGATGCCCGCACCGGCGAAATCAGCAAGTTCGATTACGCCTATGATCCGCGGGTGGTCTGGCTGGAGGACCGTTATTATGTCACCTGGTGCAATGGTTATCACAACGCGCCCACCATCGGCGTGGGCTATACCTACGATTTCGAGACCTTTTACCAGATGGAAAACGCCTACCTGCCCTTTAACCGCAACGGTGTGCTTTTCCCGCGCAAAATCAGCGGCAAATACGCCATGCTCAGTCGCCCCAGCGACAACGGGCACACGCCCTTCGGCGACATTTATTACAGCGAAAGCCCGGACATGGTGCATTGGGGACGGCATCGTTTTGTGATGGGCGCGACTACAGGCTGGCAGTCTACCAAAATCGGCGCCGGCCCCATCCCCATCGAAACCACCGAAGGCTGGCTGCTTTTTTATCACGGGGTGATTACCTCGTGCAATGGCTTTGTTTACAGTTTTGGCGTGGCGCTGTTGGATTTGGACGAACCGTGGAAGGTGTTGTATCGCAGTGCGCCCTATTTGCTGGCCCCGCAGGCCCCTTACGAACGCACTGGTGACGTGCCCAACGTGGCTTTTCCCTGCGCGGCGTTGGCCGATGCGGCTAACGGCCGTATCACCATCTATTACGGCGGCGCAGACACTGTCGTCTGCCTGGCCTTTGCCCAGGTAGACGAAGTGATTGACTTCGTCAAAGCGAATTCCGCGATTTAGGGCAGTAGGTGTCACGTGGTCAATCTGGCAGACTGACCACGTGACACCCACCCCACACTCACGGTATGCCGGCCAAAATCATCGCCAGATCGTCGGCGTCGAAGAGGTAACTCTGGCCGCAAAAATGGCAGTTGACCACCGCCTCGCCTTCCGTCGCCAACAATTCTTCCAACCCCACCCGGCCCAAATTGATAAGCGCCTGCTCGGAACGCTCCTGGCTGCAATTGCATTGGTAGTGCAACGGCCGTTTCTCCAACACCTCATAAGCCATGCCCGTAAAATTCAACGCCAGCAAATCTTCGGGCAAGTCACCTTCTTGCAGCAATTTTTCGATGGGCGGCAGGCTGCGCACGCGATCAATCAACTGCTGCACGGTTTTTTCCTCATAGGGCGGCAGCGCCTGGAGCAAATAGCCGGCCGCGGCGGTGATTTGCCCCGTCTCGTCCGTGAGAACGCCAATTTCCACCGCCGACAATACTTGCTCCGACTGGTTGAGGAAAAAGGTAAGGTCGGCGTCCACGGTGCCGGTTTGCAAAGGCACCACGCTTTCCACCGGCTCCTTCAACTTCAGATCGCGCACGACCGTCAAAAAACCAATGTCACCCACCGCCCCACCGACGTTGTGCTGGCCGTTGATGACGGGCAAATTGAGCTGGGGATTGCCCACGTAGCCGCGTAAACGGCCGTAAGCGTCCGACTCCACCAACACTTTTTCCAGGGGGCCACCGCCTTCCATTTTGATGGCAATACGCTGCCCGACTTTTAACAAAGCGCCCATCAATGCCCCGCCCGTCAGCCCACGCGCCAGAGCGGCAGCGGCCGTTGGCGCAGCGCCGTGCCGCCGCGCGGCGTCGTTAGCCAGTTGGGTGGTTACACAAGCCAATCCGCGCACCCCGGCGCTTTTAGCAATCACGCGAATCAAATAATCTTCCACAACGAACCTCCACTCAGGTTGAATGCCCTACACGCAAAAACATCCGTTTTCGGATGAAAGCGGATGTTCTGTATGCAGCACTATGTTTGCAGATGGCTGGATGGGACGCGGATAAACGCCGATGCGGCCGATTTTCGCGGATAAAAACCATCACTATCAGCGTTTATCCGCCGCATCCGGGAAAATCCGCGTCCCATTTTTTAACCCATTTCTTAGAAGTGCAAACGTAGTCTTCAGGATTTTACGTGGTATTTCTACCAATTCACAATTTTAACACGGCCGTTCCCATACACAATTCTTCCATTTAGCGTCGGCAGTTACAACACAATCGTCCGCTGTTCCTGGTGGCTTTGCACGGCCGTTTCCAACAACCGAATCACGTCTCGCGCCTGCACGGCCGTTACCGCCAGCGCCTCGCCGCGCCCGATTGCCGCCGCTACGTTGGCGTAAAAAGCCGGGTAATTGCCCGGCAGCGTCTCGATCTGGCCCTGAAAATGCAGGCCGTTCAGGTCTACATCCAACACGCCCCACTGCGCCGCCGATTCCGCGCCCCAACCCGCCGCACCGGGCCAAGCGCCGGCCTTCAGCGCCGCTTCCTGCGGGTCCAGGCCAGATTTGACGTAGCTGCCCAGTGTGCCATGCAGGGCAAAATGGGGCCGCGGCTGGCGGCGCAGCATCCCGGCGGCCAGCGTGACTTCCAGGCCGTCGTAACCCAGGCGCAGGTCAAAGGCATCATCGGTTTGGGCGTGGGGGCGCTGATGGTGGAGAACGGCCGTTACCCGCTCCGGCCAGCCAAACAACACCAACGCCTGGTCCACCAGATGCGCCCCCAAATCATACAAAACCCCCGACCCCGGCAGCGGCTCCTCGCGCCAGGCGTTCGGCTTCAGATAATTGCGAAATCGGTCAAACGCCGCTTCATAGCTCACCAGTTGGCCCAACAGACCCTGGTCCACAAGACGCCGCACCGTCAAAAAGCCGCCATCCCAGCGCCGGTTCTGGAACACCGTCAGCGTCTTACCCACACGCTGCGCCAGGTCTATCAAATCCTGCGCCTCCCCGCTGGTGATGGTAAACGGCTTGTCCACCACCACGTGTTTGCCGGCCAGCAAAGCCTGCTGCGCCAGCGGAAAATGGCTGGTGTTGGGCGTCGCCACCACGACCAGATCAATCTGCGGATCGGCCAGCAGCGCCTCCGGGCTGCGCACAATGAGCGCATCCGGGTAATGCAGACCTGCCCGTTCGCTGCGGCGCTCCACCACCGAGCGCAGGCAAAGCTCCGGCGCAGCGGCAATCAACGGCGCGTGGAATACTTCCCCGGCCATGCCATAACCAATCAGGCCAACTTGAATTTGCGTCGTCAAGGGAACTCCTCGCCCGTGTCACTCAGGCACGGCAATGTCCAGGATGTGGTAGGGATAGACGTTGAGAATCGTCGTCTCGCCAAATAACGTCTCGCGTGGGGTGTCGGAGCGATAGATGTGAATGTGGCCGTGCAGCAAGTAACGAGGTTTGAACAATCGCATCAGCGTGAGGAAAACTCTGAAACCGGTATGCGGTAAATCGGGGCGGTCATGGATGCCAAACGGGGGAGAATGGGTGACAAGGATGTCCAGGTAACGGCCGTAACGACTCCGGTTCATCAACAGGCGCGGCACCAACTGCGAAAACTGCCAGCGCATCTCCCGCTCCGTGTACATCAACGTCGCCTGCGGCCGGTAACGCATCGAGCCTTCCAACCCCGCCAGCAGCAGCCCATCGTGGAAAACCGTCTGCCCGTGAATGTCCATGCCACCAGGAACGTCATACAGGACACGGCCGTCGGCCGTATACTGCGGCCCCTGGTCATGGTTGCCCCGCACATACACCAGCGGCACGTCCAGCGCCGAAATCAGAAAATCCAGGTAGTAATAGGGCAGGTCGCCACAGCCAATCAACAAATCGAGGCCTGGAAAATACTGCCGCACCTGGCTGTGATAAAGCGTATCCAATACCCGGTCACTAACCGCCATGATTCTCATGGATCCGGCCACTCCCGGTCCCGATTCCGCGCCAATTTAGCCAAAATTGCTTGCTCCAGGTCAATGCCGGAAACACTGGCTAATTGCAGCAAATACAAAGCCACGTCCGCCAGTTCACCGGCCAACTCCGCCGGCTCTTTCACCGCTTCGCGCCACTGAAAGTGCTCCAACACCTCCGCTGCCTCAATAGCCAACGACGCAGCCAGGTTACGCGGCGTTTGCGGTTTCGGCGAATCGGCCGCATACCAACCCTTACCCGCCACAAAAGCGTGCATCAGCGCTTCTAGCTCTTTCAGTTCCATCGAATCTCAGATACCCGCATCCTCTACCAGTTTGCCGCGAATCCGACCTTTGGCAGACATTACCAAAACCCTGCTTTTGCCTGCCACTCCTATTCTATGGGCAGCATTTAAAAAAGTAAAACGTAACACGCCAGACGACGCATTACGTTTTACAGATTACCAAATTACCGTGTCGGCGAATGGGTCAATCACCGGCAATTGGGCCAATTGCCCCAGGCGCCAATTAATGTTTCGCCATGTGCTGGATCAGGTCCAGGCATTTGCAGGAATAACCCCATTCATTGTCGTACCAGGCGACAACTTTGACGAAGGTGGGGGTCAAAGCAATGCCGGCGCCGGCGTCAAAGATAGAGGTGCGCGGATCGCCCAGGAAGTCGGTAGAGACAACGGCGTCCTCGGTGTAACCCAAAATACCGGCCATGTCGCCTTCGGAGGCCGCTTTCATGGCTGCCTTGATTTCGTCATAGGAAGCTGGTGTTGCCAGGTTGACGGTCAGGTCAACGACAGACACGTTGGGGGTGGGGACACGGAAGGACATACCGGTCAGTTTGCCATTCAGCGCAGGGATGACCTTGCCCACCGCTTTGGCCGCGCCGGTGGAGGAGGGGATGATGTTTTGCGCCGCGCCGCGCCCGCCGCGCCAATCTTTGGCCGAGGGACCATCTACGGTTTTCTGGGTGGCGGTGGTAGCATGGACGGTGGTCATCAGGCCATCGGTGATGCCGAAATTGTCGTGCAGCACTTTGGCGATG
Source organism: uncultured Chloroflexota bacterium (assembly GCA_937958365.1). Lineage (GTDB taxonomy): Bacteria > Chloroflexota > Anaerolineae > Promineifilales > Promineifilaceae > Leptovillus. The sequence goes on from CALFEW010000600.1 coordinate 5,529, forward strand.
GGGGCCAAACAGTTGGTGGTGCAGGAAGCGTTGGATACGATAGCCTGACCGGCGTAGGTTTCGTGGTTCACGCCCATCACAAACATCGGTGTCGCGTCTTTGGACGGGGCAGACATGACCACGCGCTTGGCGCCGGCTTCGATGTGGGCCAGGGTTTTTTCTTCGGTCAGGAACAGACCGGTGGCTTCTAAGACGTATTCAGCGCCAACTTCGTCCCACTTCAAATTCTTCGGGTCTTTTTCGGCGGTGACGCGAATGGTTTTACCGTTGACCACCAGGTTGCCATCTTTAACTTCCACGGTTCCGTCGAACTGACCGTGAGTAGAATCGTATTTCAGCATGTAGGCGATGTAGTTCACGTCAATCAGGTCGTTGATACCGACAACTTCCACACCTTCAACCTGAACCGTGCGACGGAAGAACAAACGGCCGATACGGCCAAATCCATTAATACCAATTTTAATCGTCATAGGAATTCTCCTTTTGGTTTAGTTGCGAGCAAAATCTCGCTAATTGTAACGCTAACACTAAGGTAACAAAACGTAAAATGTCATGACTTTGGCATGACGTATCACGCATTAGCCTAATAAGCTCAGGACAGCTTGCGCCAATTTTTGGCTGTCGTGACGCCACGGCCGTTTCTCGTCCACCAAATCCGCCGTCATCATGCGCACAGCAGAAGAGGCGACAGGCTCAACGTAGACCGTATGTCCACCACCCGTCTGCGGAGGCACACTTAAGTTATCATTCGCCAGGACAATATCCAGAAAATTGGTGGGAAGGTGCTGCAAAATCGCTTCGACGTGATCAGCGACAGTGTAATTATCCGTCTCCCCCGGCTGAATGGCAAGATTACAAATATAAATCTTAGGTGCGCGGGCATGTTGCAGCGCCGTCGCCAGGTCTGGAATGAGCAAGTTGGGCAAAATGCTGGTATATAAGCTGCCCGGCCCCATCACAATCAGATCGGCTTGCAGGATGGCTTTTAACACTGGCGGATATGCCCGCGCCTGTTTCGGCTCCAGGCTTAGATGCTGGATACGTCCCCCGGCTTCTGAAATGGCCGATTCGCCCACGATGCGCTGCATCTGCCCGGCTATCTCCACGTCGGCCGCCAGGATGACATACTCCAGAGTGGAGGGAAGAACACGGCCGCGCAGGCCCAATACGCGCTCCGCGGCCAACAGCGCTTCGTCAAAACTGCCGGTGACGCCGGTAAGCGCCGCCAGGAGCAAATTGCCAAAGGCGTGGCCCTGGAGTTCGGAACGGCCGTTTCCCGTCCCATTTTCCCTCGTTTCGGCCGTCACCGCCACCGCCTGCGCGCCAAAGCGATATTGCAGCACCTGCGTCATCAACGCCTCATCGCGTGACAGCGCGGCGATGTTGTTGCGAAAATCGCCCGGCGGCAGCAGGCCCAAATCGCGCCGCAAACGGCCGCTGCTGCCCCCATCGTCGGCTACGGTGACAACGGCCGTGATATTCCGCGTATATTCCCGCAATCCCCGCAGCAGCGTTGGCATCCCCGTGCCGCCGCCAATCGCCACAATGTGCGGCCCACGCCCCTGCCGGCTGTAGTGGTACAACGTCTCCGCCACCCCTTCATCAGCGCGGCGATAGGGAGCAATCAACGTATGCCCCAGGCGATACACCGCCAGCAGCATGATGACGCCGCCCAACAAAAAAGGCAGCACCACCCGCCAGAACACCGGCAAAAATTGCAGCGTGACGACGTCGTAGACAATTTGCGGCAGCCAATCCAGGCGATGCAATACCAGGATGGCATACACAAAACCCATGCCGGTGATCAGCGCGCCCAGGCCCAGCAGCGCCAGCCAGCGCTTCACGCCCAGACCCAACGTCAGCCAACGGGAATTGGGCAAACGCCCACTGAATTCAAACAACTTCTTGCGCATTCCATTTTTTCCTTACCGTCCCATACACCGACACTTTGATTTTACCACATGTAGAGACGTTACAAGGCAACGTCTCTACTGTCTGGCAACCCCCCATCGCCTGTGCTATGATTTGACGATTGACCATTGACTATTGGTGATTGGGAGCGTATATGAGAACCGTTTTCTGGAATTACGACAACGATACCGTCAACCTGATTGACCAACGCAAGCTGCCCTGGGAATTCGAGGTGGCCGCATACGACGATTACCACGAGGTCGCCCGTGCCATCACCGAGATGGTGGTGCGCGGCGCGCCGGCCATTGGCGCGACGGCCGCATTTGGCATGGCCCTGGCAGCGCGGCAAAGCCGGGCCACCGACCGGCTGACTCTGCTGCGTGACCTGGAAGAAGCGGCGAAGGTGTTGAATGCGGCCCGGCCAACGGCCGTTAACCTCTCCTGGGCCGTCACCCGCCAACTCCGCGCCGCCGCCAACGAAGAACTGGTCAGCGCCAACGACGTGCGCGACCACCTGCTGGCCGTCGCCCAACAAATCGCCGATGACGACGTGGCCCTGAACAAACGCATGGCCGCCCACGGCGCAGAGCTGATCAGCGATGGCGACACCATCCTCCACCATTGCAACACCGGCGCGTTGGCCGCCGTAGATTGGGGCACGGCGCTGGGCGTTATCTTCACCGCCCACGAGCAGGGCAAAAACATCCACGTCCTGGTGGATGAGACCCGGCCCCGCCTGCAAGGCGCGCGCCTGACCGCCTGGGAACTCCACCAGCGCGGCATCCCCTTCGACCTCATCGCCGACAACGCCGCCGGGCACTTCATGCGTACCGGCCAGGTGAACATTGTCCTGGTCGGCTCGGACCGCACGGCGGCCAATGGCGACGTGGCGAACAAAATCGGCACCTACAAGCTGGCGGTGGTCGCCAAAGAGAACGGCGTGCCGTTTTACCCGGTGGTCCCCACCAGCACCATTGACCTGAACCTGGCGCATGGCGATTTGATCCCGATTGAAGAGCGTGATGGGGAGGAGGTAACGGCCGTATTCGGCCACCCCATCGCCCCGGCCCACTACTCCGCCCGCAACCCCGCCTTCGACGTCACCCCCCACCGCTACGTCACCGGCATCGTCACCGAAGCGGGCATCGTCTACCCGCCGTTTGTGAAGAATTTACGGCTGGCGGTGGAACAAGAGCAAAACGAAAAAGGAGATTGACGATTAAAGATTGAAAATTAAAGATTGGAAACTCTGTCAATCTTTGATCTTTGCTCTTTGATCTTCTCATCATGGAAAACATTCCAGTCATCATCGTCTGCGGCGGGGAGGGCACGCGCATGCGCGGCTCGACCAGTCGCAAGAAAGAACTTGTGGAAGTAGGTGGACGGCCGATTTTGTGGCACGTCATGCGTATTTTCTCGGCCCACAACCTGAACCGCTTTATTTTGACGCTGGGGCATGGGCAAGACCAGATTCGCCGCTACTTCATGGAGTACGAATCCATGACGCGGGACATGACGCTGCACCTGGGCAAGCCCGACCTGAGCCGCCCGGAAGTGGAGTTTTACGGACGGCCGTCGCACCCTGTTTGGGAGATTTCGCTGGTAGATACCGGCCTGCGCACGGAAAAGGCCAGCCGCATCGGCCGGGTCGCCAACTACATCCGCGCCGACCGCTTTTTTGTGGCTTATGGCGACGATGTGAGCGACGTGAACCTGACCGAATTGGTGCGGTTCCACAAAACACACGGGAAGATGGCGACGATAACGGCCGTGCAAACCACCCTGCAATACGGCGTCGTCGAAGCCACCGCAGACGGCCTCGTCACCGGCTTCAGCGAACGGCCGCAATTGCCCTACTGGATCAACGGCGGCTTCATGCTCTTCGAGCGCGAAGTGCTAGACCTCATCGGCTCCGGCGACGACGTGAACCTGGAAACGCAAATCCTGCCCCGCCTGGCCGAACAAGGCCAACTGATGATCTACCGCCACACCGGCTTCTGGCAATCCATGAACACCATGAAAGACACCATGCTGCTGGAAGAAATCTGGCAGAAAAACCCGCCGTGGAAAGTGTGGGAAGATTGACGGAGTGTTCAGTATGGCACACTGGATACCGAACACTGATTACTGAACACGGGACACTCAACATGAGCGACTTCTGGCAAGACAAACATGTCTTCATAACCGGCTGCTCCGGCCTGATGGGGTCCTGGTTAACGGCCGAATTGGTGGCCCAGGGCGCGCATGTGGCCGGACTGCTTCGCAACCACACCGGCGAAACGCAGCTTACCCGCAGCGGCGTCATCCACCAGATAGACGTGGTGCAAGGCAACGTCTGCGACTACGAGTTGATGGAGCGGACGCTGGCCGATTACCAGATAGACACGGTGTTCCATCTGGCGGCGCAAACCCAGGTAGGCACAGCCAACCGCGTGCCCATGCCCACGTTCGAGACCAATATCAAAGGCACGTGGGTCGTATTGGAGGCGGCGCGGCGCAATCCGGCCGTGCAGCGCATTGTGGTTGCCAGCAGCGACAAAGCATATGGAACCCACGCCAGCCTGCCCTACCGCGAAGACACCCCGCTGCAAGGCCAACATCCCTACGACGTCTCCAAAAGCTGCGGCGACCTGATTGCCCGCACGTATGCCCACACCTATGGCTTGCCGGTGGTGGTGCTGCGCGCCGCCAACCTGTACGGCGGCGGTGACTTGCATTGGAACCGCATCGTGCCGGGAACCATCCGCAGCGTCTTGCAGGGCGAACAGCCGATCATCCGCTCCGATGGCACGATGCGCCGCGATTACATTTTCATCAAGGATGTGGTGAGCGGCTGCTTGCAGGTGGCCGAAGCCATGCACCGGCCGGAGGTGCGCGGTCAGGCGTTTAATTTTGGCATAGACAACCCGGTCTCGGTGTTGGAGATGGTGCAGACGATTATACGGTTAGCGGGCAAAACGGCCGTGCAGCCCATCATCCTGGACGAAGTGCAAAATGAGATTCAAAACCAATACCTGTGTTCCGAAAAGGCGCGGCAGGTGTTGGGTTGGCTGCCAATTTATAGTCTGGAAACAGGCTTGAACGAGACCATAGCCTGGTACCGGGAGTTCCTGGCGCTTTGAGCAGATCATGCGCGTCTTAGTCACCGGGGCAACCGGGTTTATCGGCCGTTTGCTTGTGCCGCAGTTGGTGGCGCAGACGGACACGGCCGTTACCCTTCTCCTCCTGGAAAGCCAGAGCGGGATACCCCTGCCACCTCCCCTCAACCAGCTTCGCCCACAAATAGGCGTGGTCTACGCCGATTTGCGTAACT